>DATBXG010000845.1:0-7970 GCA_036514415.1 Paraburkholderia sp. | reverse complement strand
GGGGCATCGTCGCTGCTCGGCGCAGCGAACGCAGCCGTGTCGAACATGGGCGCCTCCGGCGAGGCTGGGCAAAACTTCATCATGGCTGCGCTCAACCGGGAGGGCGGACCGATCCTGAACCCGATCGCGGCGCGCGCGCTGTCGTCGCTGGGCATGTTCGGCAATCGCGCTTCGGCGTTCGCGGCCGACGGCGAGCTTGGGAAGTTCATGAAGGGCGATCCGACGTTCGCGGCGCTCTCGAAAGGCCCGGGCGCTGGCATCTCAAACTTCGACGCGATCCGAAAGCAGCTGCGCGAGAGCTACGGCGATAACCGCTGGCTGCAGGCGGACGCCGCGCAGCACCTGTTCGGGCTCTCGTCGATCCAGCAGGCCGCGGCGCTCATGAACATGGACGACCGCGGTCTGAACGGACTGTCGAGCGCGCTCGCGGATTCGGGCGTGAAGCTCTCCGACGTGAACGAGTCGGGCCTGCGCACCCTCGCGGCCGTCGGCAGCGCCACGTCGATGGACCAGCTGCGCGGCGTCTACGGAGACATGGCAAAGCGTACGGGCGTGAATGCGCTCACTGATAGCGAGCGGAGCAACCTCGATGCGCTCTCGCAGTCGGGCGACATGAAGGGCTTTCGCTCCGCGCTCATCCGCGCTGCGGCCGCGCACGGGCAGGAGGACACCGACGGTTCGAACCTGCGCCAGAGCACCGCGAGCCTCGAAAACATCCAGAAGGACATTGGCGACAAGCTCGTCCCGTACACGAACGACATGCGGATCGCGCTCGCGAAGCTCGCCGGCAAGGACGGCAAGGCTGCGTCGCTCGATGATCTGCGAAAGCTTTTCGCCGATGCACACGGGAACGGCTCGGCTGACGGTCCACGTCCACCAATTCTCGATGCCTACACCGGCGATGATCCCAAGGGCCCACTCGACACTGCCCGGTACTTGGTGTACATGGCGGGCGGAGAGGGTCCTCGCATGAAGTTCCTCGCTGCCGAAGAGAAAAAGTACGGGCTGCCCGCCGGCCTGCTGAAGGGCCTATGGGGAGCGGAATCGAGCTATGGTCGGGACGAAAACGCGTTCACGCCTAATTCCGTCGGTGCCATGGGGCATTTTCAGTTTCGCGAGGACACTGCCAAGCTATACGGCGTGACGCGCGGCAACTTCGAGTCGGAAGCGGACGGCGCTGCGCGATACCTGCGCGACCTCCGAAATAAGGAACACGGAGATCTGAAGGCGGCGCTTTTCGATTGGAACGGCGTGCGGGACAACGTCGCTGCCGGTGAGAAATTCGTACAGCGCGTCTCGAGCTTCGGCAACACGTCGATCGACGGCAGCTACGTGATGGGTGCGAAAATCATCCCCTTCGATGCCGCAGGGGCGAATGCAAAGGCCGCATCCGACGGCAAGATTCCCGTTGACCAGCGCCCGGCCGGTGCCGGCGTGAGCGGCACTCAGCAGACCGTCGAGAGCAACGCGGACGGCACCTCCACGATCGTGCTCGATATCGGCGTGAACCTGAAAGGGAGCGACGGGGCCGGAAAGCCCGTTTCCTCGAGCGTCAAGACGAGCGTCGGCGTGCCTCGCGGCGCTGGCACGCAACGCATCAGCCTTCAGGCGCAGTAAATTAGGCTGATCGATGTGCGGAAGCGTGGCATTCAGCTGCCTCGCCGGCGAGTCTGCCGATCACAGGGACGCAACCGTGCCGATCAACGTTCTTTGTGGAGTGTCAGATATCCCGCAAGGAACGTTTCGCACTCATCACGTGTGTCGGTCGCCGCAAATTCAGCTTTCGGCTTACCGTCCAAGGACTCGACCTCAATCGTATATAGGAGGCCGGCGGCCAACTGGACCCGTGTGGTTTTGATCACCGTCTGCGGATAAAACGTCGGGATAGACGCGATGAACTGCTCTGGAGATGAGCGCATTTCATCGCACTCCATATGCGGGCTGGTGTGGTCGATAACAAATCCCGATGCGCACGCGCTCGTGCTGGCTGTGGCAAACGCGGACGTTATCAAAAGTGCTTGTATTTTCATTGTTTTCTCTAGTGACACGCGGCAATTCCGGACTACGAGCGCGGAGCGAACTGGCCCATCAGTGCGCCGCGTAGGTCTGCGATCAGCGGCTCAATGGCGACGGCATCGAACCGTCCTCGATCTTCTGCGAGGTCCAGTACGCTCGAAAAGTACACCGTGAACGCGTCACGCACCGCGAGGCGCGTCTCGCCGGTGATCTGCAGCGCCTTGAGGACGTACTCGCCCAACTGGTCGGGCGTGTTCCATAGCCCACGCTCGTATCGGTCGGTCGGCGCTGGGCCGCCGAGGAACAGGCTGTTTATGCGTCGGCACTCGAAGTCGAGCCGCGCCATGAAGTCCTCACGCCCGACGAGCCCCAGCGCCTCGCACGTGAAGTCACGGATGAGTCGATCGACGATGGCCGCGTCATTCAGGTACGGCCGGACGGATCCGTCCGGCTTCGTTGCGCCTGTAGGTGTCTGAAGTCGCTGCCGCCTTTTCATGCTATTCGTTTTTGGTTCGTTATCAGCATAATTAGGGACAGCATACTCCAAACTCAGGCAGTCGACTCGTCAATACTGGGCGGCAGTGGCAGCGTCCCGCTAGGGGGCAACGTAACGTCATCGGAAGCCTGCCACGCGCCGGTCCTGCGGTTGACCCGGATAACCCTCACGCGCCCATACCGGCCAGTCATGACGACGTCCATGAACTTCGCCTTCGGCCGGCGTGCAATACCGCGCTGGTAGACCACGATCTTCGAGAACGCGCCGATGACCAACTGCCGGACGGTCATTCGGTCGTCGTAGTCGAGTGCCTTGGCGCCGTCGCGTGCCTTCACCCATGCGTCAACGACGTCTGATGGCTGTTCGCGCCCCGCGACGGGTATCGCCATCTCTGCTTGCCGAACTTTCGCTTGTACCTGCCCCAATTTTTCTTCCAGCTCGCGCGCACGGCGGACGAAGATGGCGGGTGGGTCATCGCTTTCGAGAAGTGCGGCGGCAATTCGTTCGATCTGCCGCTCAACATCGACTTGCTCGACGCGCGCTGCCGATAGGCGCGTTAGGGCGGCAGCCGTTGGGTCTGGGCCCGATACCAAGGATGCCAGATTCAGCCGGTCCGAGCAGAAGTCCATTACCGCGTTCTCGATCGGCACGACACTGAACGTTGCGTCTGTTGTGCATCCTCCGCCGTGGAGGTACCCGACACACACGACGCGGCGGTGGCCGGGATTCAGGGTCCCGTCTGACTTGCGCCTGGTGTACGAGTTCTGGCCGGTGAGAGGCTTGCCGCAATATCCGCAGGAAAGAACTCCAATGCCCGTTACGATGCCGGGAATCTCGCCTCGTCCCATCTGGCGTGGCCGCCCCGACAGGCGCAGCTGCAGTTCTGCAAATTCTGCCTCGCTCAGTATCGGCGGGTAGTACCCGGGCAGGGTGTACGTCTGTCCGTCGACCTCCAGGACTTTCTCGCCTATGAGCGCACGGAGGCGGACGGTGCGGTAGAGCTGCGACGCCTTGACTTTGCCGTCCGACAACGAAAGCCCGCGCTCGGCGAGCTCCCGAGTGATGCGGATGGCACCGTAGCCCTCTGAATACCGTTGCACGACAAGGCGAACCGCCTCAACCCGTTCTGGGATCAGCTTCCAATCGTTCCCCGTCCAAGTAAGCCATGCCGGGTCTTTGCCATTGCGTATAATCCCGCGGTGAGACCCGGTAAGCCATCCCTCACACTGTTTACGGATCGCTGCCTTTACCCGCTTTGATTTCGTGTCCGATTCCTCGTGCGCGCGGATCTGCACGAGCAGGGAGTACACCAAGTCCATCGGCTGCGCCTTCAGGCGCTCGCGGCTGTACACCTTTCCGTCGCTCGCGGTGACAACGGAAATGCCGGCGGAGATAATTTGCTCGAGCTGCGCCTGTGCCCGTAGCGGCTCCGCGCGGCTAAGACGATCCAGACCCTCGACGACCAGCACGGATCCGGAAGGAACCCGGCCGTCCTCGACAGCGCGCAGGAAAACGCCAAGCGCGCCTTGTTGGACATGCTTCGAGTGGTATGCCGACAACCCTTCGTCCCGCAGCGTGAGGGTGCTGTCGAGATGCAGCCCGTGCTCGGAGGCCCAGCGCTCCGCATACTCGGTCTGCCGGGCTTGGCTTGTCCCTGCGGCTTGGCGTGGGTCAGAAAAACGCGTGTATGAATAGACGAAAGGTTGTTGCATGGAAGATAAATTGATTACCCCAAAGGGCCAAGTGCCAAGTATAGGTTGGGTATCCCTCGGCTGCCCGAAGGCGCTAGTCGACTCCGAGCAGATCATTACCCAGCTGCGCGCCGAGGGTTATGAAATCTCGGGTTCTTACGACGGTGCGGATCTCGTGGTCGTCAACACCTGCGGCTTCATCGACGAGGCCGTGCAGGAAAGTCTCGACGCCATCGGCGAGGCGCTCTCCGAGAACGGCAAGGTGATCGTGACCGGGTGCCTCGGCAAGAAGGCGAGCGCGAGTGGCTCGAACCTGATCGAGGAAGTGCATCCGAAGGTGCTCGCCGTGACCGGCCCGCACGCCGTCGGCGAAGTGATGCAGGCGGTGCACAGCCATCTGCCCAAGCCGCACGATCCGTTCGTCGATCTCGTGCCGGCCGCGGGCATCAAGCTCACGCCGCGCCATTACGCGTACCTGAAGATTTCCGAAGGCTGCAACCACCGCTGCACGTTCTGCATCATCCCGTCGATGCGCGGCGATCTCGTGTCGCGCCCGGTCGCCGAGGTCATGCTCGAGGCGGAAAACCTCTTCAAGTCCGGCGTGAAGGAACTGCTCGTGATCTCGCAGGATACGAGCGCCTACGGCGTCGATGTGAAGTACCGCACCGGTTTCTGGAACGGCAAACCGATCAAGACGCGCATGACGGATCTCGTCGCCGCGCTGGGCGAGCTGGCCGCGCAATACGGCGCCTGGGTGCGCCTGCACTACGTCTATCCGTATCCGAGCGTCGACGAAGTCATTCCGATGATGGCCGACGGCCCGTTCAAGGGCCACGTGCTGCCGTACCTCGACGTGCCGTTCCAGCACGCGCATCCCGAGGTGCTCAAGCGCATGAAGCGCCCCGCGAATGCGGAGAAGGTCATGGAGCGCGTGAAGGCGTGGCGCGAGATCTGCCCCGATCTGACGATCCGCAGCACGTTCATCGCCGGCTTCCCGGGCGAGACCGAGGAGCAGTTCGAAACGCTGCTGGACTTCATCCGCGAAGCAGAGCTCGACCGCGTGGGCTGCTTTGCCTATTCGCCGGTTGAAGGCGCAACGGCGAACGAGCTCGACGGCGCGCTGCCCGACGAGGTGCGCGAGGAGCGCCGCGCGCGCTTCATGGAAGTGGCGGAGCAGGTGTCGGCGAAGCGCATCCAGCGCAAGGTCGGCAAGACTCTCAAGGTGCTGATCGACGAAGTCAACGCCGATGGCGGCATTGGCCGCACCGCGGCGGACGCACCCGAGATCGACGGCGTGGTCTACGTCGCGCCCGCAACCAAAGCGTCGAAGCGCTACAAGGTCGGCGACTTCGTTTCGGTGAAGATCACCGGCGCGGATGGCCACGATCTCTGGGGCGAGGTCTGACCGGCATGACGGGCGCGGGTGCGCAAGTCCTCGCCTACGGCGAGGCCATGATCGAGTTCAACCAGGCGTCGAAAGACCGCCCGGAGTATCTGCAAGGCTTTGGCGGCGACACGTCGAACTTCGCCATTGCGGCGGCGCGCCAGGGCGCGCATACGGGCTTCGTCTCGGCTGTCGGCGACGATCACTTCGGACGCCTCCTGATCGACCTGTGGACGCGCGAAGGCGTCGATACCTCGACGGTGCGCGTGGACGTCGCGGCGCCCACGGGCGTCTACTTCGTCTCGCATGGCCCGAGCGGCCACGCCTTCGACTATCTGCGCAAGGGCTCGGCCGCCAGCCGCTACGCGCCGCGCGATCTGCCGCTCGACATCATTGCGGCCGCCCGCGTGCTGCACCTTTCCGGCGTCAGCGTGGCGATCAGCGACAGCGCCTGCGACGCGGCGCTCGCGGCCGTCGAGCATGCGCGCGCGAACGGCGTGCGCGTGAGCTTCGACACCAACCTGCGCCTGAAGCTCTGGCCGCTCGCGCGTGCGCGCGCCGTGATGAACGAGGTGCTGCGCCTCACCGACATCTGTCTGCCGAGCTGGGACGACGTGGCGGTGCTCACGGGCCTCGAAGACCGCGACGCGATCGTCGATTGCCTGCTCGGACGTGGCGCACGCGTGGTCGCGCTCAAGCTCGGCAAGGACGGCGCCTATGTCGCCACGCCCGAAGAGCGGCGCGTCGTGCCCGGTCACGTGGTCGCCGCCGTGGACGCGACAGGCGCGGGCGACTGCTTTGGTGGCGCCTTTGTCGCGCGGCTCGTGGCCGGCGACGATCCCTTCGCGGCCGCGCGCTATGCGAACGCGGCTGCGGCGCTCTCGACCCTGGGTTATGGCGCCGTTGCGCCGATCCCGCGTCGCGAGGACGTCGAGCGACTGCTGGCCAGTCAATCGACTTAGCCAGGCGTGCTCCCATCGAAGGAGCGAAGCGCGCCAGAAAGATCATTCACACAGGCAGGAAGACGAGGAGAGAGACGATGGAACGCGAAGTAGTGGTGGCAAGCGGTGTGCGTACGGCGATCGGCGACTTCGGCGGCAGCCTGAAGGACTTCGCGCCGACCGATCTCGGCGCGCGCGTGGTGCGCGAAGTGCTCGCACGCGCGAACGTGGAAGGCGACGCGGTGGGTCACGTGGTGTTCGGCAACGTCGTGCACACCGAGCCGAAGGACATGTATCTCGCTCGCGTGGCCGCGATCCATGGTGGCGTTGCCCAGCATACGCCCGCGCTGACCGTGAACCGTCTGTGCGGCTCGGGCCTGCAGGCGATCGTCTCGGCCGCGCAATCCATCTTGCTCGGCGACGCCGACATCGCGATCGGCGGCGGCGCGGAGAACATGAGCCGCGCGCCGTACTCGATGCCGGCCGCGCGTTTTGGCCAGCGCATGGGCGACACGCAGCTCGTCGACATGATGACCGGCGCGCTGCACGACCCGTTCCAGACGATCCACATGGGCGTGACGGCGGAGAACGTCGCGAAGAAGTTCGGCATCACGCGCGAGGCGCAGGACGCGCTCGCGCTCGAATCCCATCGCCGCGCCGAGCGTGCGATCGCCGAAGGCCGCTTCAAGGATCAGATCCTGCCCATCTCGATCAAGTCGAAGAAGGGCGACGTGGTGTTCGACGCCGACGAGCACGTGCGCCATGGCGCCACGCTGGAAGACTTCTCGAAGCTCAAACCAGTGTTCGCCAGGGAGAACGGCACGGTGACGGCCGGCAACGCGTCGGGCATCAACGACGCCGCCGCCGCCGTACTGCTGATGAGCGCCGACACCGCCCGTGCGCGCGGCGTGAAGCCGCTCGCGCGCCTCGTCTCGTATGCGCATGCGGGCGTGGATCCGGCTTATATGGGCATCGGCCCGGTGCCGGCCACGCAGAAGGCGCTTGAGCGCGCCGGCCTGAAAGTCAGCGACCTCGACGTGATCGAGGCCAACGAAGCGTTCGCGGCGCAGGCCTGTGCGGTTTCGCAGGAACTCGGGTTCGACCCGGCCAGGGTGAATCCGAACGGATCGGGCATTTCGCTCGGCCACCCCATCGGTGCGACGGGCGCGCTCATCACCGTGAAGGCGCTTTATGAACTGCAGCGCGTAGGCGGGCGCTACGCGCTCGTGACGATGTGCATCGGCGGCGGCCAGGGCATTGCGGCGATTTTCGAGCGTATCTGAAGCCCGGCTCGCCCAGTCCGCCGCGCAAGTGAAGGAAGGACTCAGATGGAAGTTGTGACGCAAGCACAGCGGCCGCCGCGCGCGGCCGCCCGAAGGGGCATCGGCCGGCACGCGTGCGGCTGGATCGTGGCTGCTGCTGCGGCGGCCATGGCGCTCGCG
>DATBXG010000844.1:0-3063 GCA_036514415.1 Paraburkholderia sp. | reverse complement strand
TGCGTCGAGCGCATAGCTCAGCGGATCGCCAGCCGATTCGCCCGCCGTGGCGGCAAGCTGCAAGGCCGTTTCGGCAACGTCGCGCCCCATCGGCCCGACCACCGAAATCGGCGTCCAGCCCAGCAGGCGCCGCGAATTGGGCACGAGCCCCGGCGACGGGCGAAAGCCCACGACCCCGCACTTCGCGGCCGGAATGCGCAGCGACCCGCCAGTATCGGAGCCGGTGCACACCGGCAGCATGTCGCACGCGAGCGCGGCCGCCGACCCGCCCGACGAGCCTCCGGCATTGAGCGCGGGGTTGAACGGATTACCCGTCGCGCCCCACACGGGGTTGCGCGTATTCGCGCCCGCCCCCAGTTCCGGCACATTCGTCTTGGCCACGAGAATCGCCCCTGCCGCGCGCAGGCGCTCCACGAGCACCACGTCGCGCGAAGGCACGTTGCCGCGCGACATCGGCGAGCCATAGGTCGTGAGCAGGCCCGCCGTGTCTTCGAGATCCTTCACGCCGAGCGGAAGACCATGCAGCAGGCCGAGCGGCTTGCCGTCCACGACGGCCTGCTCGGCGGCTTTGGCGGCTTCGCGCGCGGCGTCGAAACAGGTCGCCGTGATCGCATTGACAGCCGGATTCACGGCTTCGATACGGTCGATACAGGCTTCGAGCAGCTCGACGGGCGAAATGGCCTTTGCGCCGATCAGGCGGCGCAGTTCGACGGCGGACAGGCTCACCAGTCCGGTGTTATCGGGTATCGACGACATCTTTCGGTTTCCTGATGAAACAGCGATTAGCCGATGGCCTCGCCCGTGCGGTCGCGCAGCCAGATGAGCGGGATCAGCGAAATGGCGCAGGCGGCCGCAACATACCAGGCGGGCGCGAGCGGATTGCCTGTGCGCGCAACGATCCAGCTTGCCACGAGCGGCGAAAACCCGCCGAAGATCGAGGCGCTCACGACATAGGTGAGTGCGATGCCGGTGGCGCGCACTTCACGCGGAAAGAGCTCGGGGATCATGACGAGCACCGGCACGACCTGCCCGGCCACGAACACGGAGAGGAACGCGGAAACTGCGCAGAGCAGCGCGAGGGAAGGCGCGGCGGAAAGCCAGGCGAACGCCGGGTACACGCTCAGCAGCAGCACGACGCGCGAGATCACGAGCACGCGCTTGCGGGTGTAGCGGTCGGCGAGCTTGCCCACGAGCGGCGCAGCAGCGAACAGCACGAGCGAGCTGACCACGCCCGAGGTGACCGCCGCCGTGGACGAAAGATGCAACACGCGCACGGCGTGATTCGGCAGGAAGAACGCGGTGATGTAGATGGACACCGAGCCGCCCAGCTCAGCGAAGGTCCCGAGCATCGTGAGTTTCCAGTGCGTGGTGAGCGCCACCTTCAGCGCGCCGCTGCGCCGCGTGCCGTGCGCGGGCGCGGCGCTCAGCGTTTCTTCGAGGCGGCGGCGGATCAGCATGCCCACGGGCGCCGCCACGATGCCCACGAGAAACGGAATGCGCCAGCCCCAGGCATCGACGGCGTCCCTGGGCAGCAGCACGTTGACGAGCGTGGCGACCGCCGCGCCGAGCGCGAGGCCGAGCGCCGTGGCCGCGAAATTCCAGCTGGCGAAGAAGGCGCGCGTGCGGTCGCTCGCGTATTCCACGAGCAGCGTGGTGCCGGGGCCGAACTCGCCGCCCGCCGCGAAGCCCTGGATGAGACGCGCTGCGAGCACGATGAGCGGCGCCGCGATGCCCGCCACCGCATACGGGGGCGCACAGGCAATCAGCGCGCAGCTCAGCGCCATGAGCATGATGGTGAGCACCATGGCGCGCTTGCGCCCGGCGCGGTCGGCATAGGCGCCGATCACGACGCCGCCGAGCGGACGCACCACGAAGCCGACGCCGAACAGGCCAATCGAAAGCAGGAACTGGTTGACCGACGACGCGGACGGAAAGAACAGCTTGCCGATCTGGATCGCGAAGAAGCTGTAGATCGTGAAATCGTAGTACTCGAGCGCCGTGCCTAGCGTGGTGGCGGCAATGACCTGGCCCTTCGAGAGGCCAGCCTTCTCCAATGCGATAGCTGCCACGACGCTGCTCCTTGGGAGTCGGGATGCGAGTTATCATATACGAGAAAAAAATAATTCTCGTATACGACAAAACCCGTAACCGGGAACCGTTCTCCCTATGGCAAAGACTGCGGCACGAAAACACGAACCTGAGCAGGAAACTGAGCAGGGAACTGGGCAGGAAGCCCCCCAGCAGGCGGCAACGGAAATCGATCACGCGGCCGTTGGCGCGCGTTTGCGCGAGGCGCGCAAGGCGCGCGAGCTGACGTTGATGCAGCTATCGGAGCTATCGGGAATCGCCGTCTCGACGATTTCGAAGGCCGAGCGCGGCGACATTGCGCTCACCTACGACAAGTTCGCGGCGCTCGCGCACGCGCTGAACGTGGACTTCGACACGATTTTCGGGCGCAGGAAGCGCAAGGCGGCCGGCCCGATGAAACCGTCGCTCACGCGCGCGGGCAGGCAGATGATCTACGACACGCCGAACTACGAGTACGGCATGATCGCCAACGACCTCACGGGCAAGCGCATGGTGCCGATGCGCGGGCGCATTCATGCCCGCACGATGGACGCGTTTCCCGATTACATCCGCCACAGCGGCGAGGAGTTTCTGTTCCTGCTGCGCGGGGAACTGGAATTGCATTTTGAAAACGGCACGGTCTTCAGGCTGTCGCCGGGCGACAGCCTCTACTTCGACAGCGCCGTGGGGCACGTGTATCTCAGCACGGGAGCTGACGATGCCGAGGTACTGGTCTGTTGCGTGGACAACGACTCGCACCGGCTGCCCGAAACGCTCTGAGCGAGCGCGAGGAACGAGCGCACTGCGCGAGCAAACCAGGCGTGACGCCGCCGCGCTTTCGCGGCGGCGTCACTGCGCTCATCGGCCGAGCATCGGCAGCTTGAGGCCCGCCTCGCGCGCGGTTTGCTGCGCGAGCTCGTAGCCGGCGTCCGCGTGGCGCATCACGCCCGTGGCCGGGTCGTTGAGCAGCACGCGGCCAAGACGCTCATGCGCCGC
>DATBXG010000843.1:0-3371 GCA_036514415.1 Paraburkholderia sp. | reverse complement strand
CGCGCCCTCGTCGCGGATCTCGCCGCCGGCTCCGGTCGAGGCGCCGGGGAACGGGGAGATCGCGGTCGGGTGGTTGTGCGTCTCCACCTTCATCAGCGTGTGCGTGAGTTCGGTGTGGCGGCCATACTGCTCGCCGGGTGCGCCGTCGGTGCCGTTCTTGCGCGGGAACCAGCGCTCCGCGACCGCGCCTTCCATGATCGACGAGTTGTCCGAGTACGCGACGATCGTGCCCTGCGGGCTCATCTTCTCGGTGTTGCGGATCATCGCGAAGAGCGACATATCCTGGTCCTTGCCGTCGATCGTCCAGCTCGCGTTGAAGATCTTGTGGCGGCAGTGCTCGCTGTTGGCCTGCGCGAACATCATCAGTTCGACGTCGGTCGGGTTGCGCTCGAGCTTCCTGAAGTTTTCGACGAGGTAGTCGATTTCGTCATCGGCGAGCGCGAGGCCCAGCTCGCCGTTGGCCGTCTCCAGCGCCGAGCGGCCTTTGCCCAGCACGTCGACGGTCTGCATCGGCCTCGCCGGCAGTTCGTCGAACAGATGCAGCGCCGCGTCGCGCGAGGGCGCCACACTCTCCGTCATGCGGTCGTGCAGTGCCGCGGCAACGGCGGCTTGCGCCTCTTCCGAAAGCGTCTTCTTGCCGCCGAGCAGGCCCGACTTGAGCACCACGGTGTACTCGACGCCGCGCTCGATGCGGCGCACGTGCTCGAGGCCGCAATGATGCGCGATGTCCGTGGCCTTGCTCGCCCACGGCGACACCGTGCCGAAGCGCGGCACGACGAGGTACGTGAGCGCGCTGCCGCGCTCCTGCGCAGCCGCGAACGGCGCGCCGTAGTGCATCAGCGCTTCGATCTTCGCGCTGTCGTCAGCGGAGAGCGGCTTGGCCGAGTTGACGAAATGCAGATACTGGCCGTGCACGCCGACGATGTTGGCGTCGATACGCTGAAGCGTTTCGAGCAGGCGAGTCTGACGGAAGTCGGAAAGGGCCGAAGCACCGGGGAAACACGAGAAGTGGGCCATGGACTGGGGCGTTGCGTCGAAGTTGCGTCAGAGTTGCGTCGCGGCTTCGCCTCGCGCGAAACGCGTCGCAAGGTGGCGATGCGTCGCGCGGGGACGGCGACGGTCAAACGAAGGGAGACCGCGATTATAACCCGGAAGGCCTCTCCTGACCGCCCCGCAGGCCGGGCCGCGGATGGCTGCGCGCGCAGGCTTCGCCGCTTTGCGGGATGCCAGTCGAAGGCAGCCTTCCCGACGATGCGAGAACGGCGCCGATTTCGCGATATGCCTTGCGCATCCGCGAGCGGTGCGGCGTGTGCCGGGGGGGCGATCGAGCCGCGCGCGTAGCCACACTCCCGGGCCGCATCGACCCGGCCTCACGCATGGCGATGCGGGCGCTTTCGCTGCTATGATTGCGCGTTTCGTCTGAACGGCGCGCCTGGGGAAGCTTCGGCGCGCTGCACGCCCCACCCACGGCTCGGCGCCCTCACCCGACGGCGCGCCGCCTGCCTGCAGATCGTATCGTCATGGATGTCATCGTCATCGGCGGCGGAATCGCCGGCATCGCTACCGCCTGGCAGCTGCGCGCGGCCGGACACCGCGTCTGCGTGATCGAACGCCACGCCACCGTTGCGCAAGGCGCGACTTACGGCCATAGCGGCATTGCACTGCCCACGCCGCTCGACGTCTGGTTCGGCCCCACCTTCCTGCGCAACGGCCGTCAATCTTCCGGCGGCGTGATCAGCAGGACCGGCTGGCGCGGCCATGCGCACAATTTCGTCAAGCGGCTCGCCACGCTGCACGGCTCCGAGGCATTTGCCGGGCGCTACGCGCTCCTGCGCCCGCTCATCGAGTCGGCGCAGGCGGCGCTCGCCGATATCGACGCGCGCTTCAAGCTCGAGTACGAGCAGCGCGACGGCCTGCTCTACCTCGTGCGCGGCAACGACGAATGGTCGCTCACGCAACCCGCGCTCGAGCAGCTGCGCCGCTTCGAGACGCCGCACCACGCACTCTCGCCCGCCGAATGCGTGGCCTTCGACCACGCGATCCCCGCCGATCCGCCATTCGCGGGCGGCGTGCGCTTCGAGACCGCCCGCGTGGCGAACTGCCCCCTCTTCGTGAAGCAGCTCAAGCAGGTGCTCGATACCCATGGCGGCGTGCAGTTCGAGATGAGCCGCGAAGTCAGTGCGATCCGTCTGGAAGACCGGCGCGCGGCCGTCGAGCTCGCGCCGCCCGCGCACGAGGCGGGCCGTTCGCGCGACGTGGAGGTGATCTCGGGCGACGCCATCGTCGTCGCCGCGGGCGCGCAGACGCCGCGCCTTCTCGCGCCGCTCGGCCTCAAGCTGCCGTTCTACCCGCTGCGCATGCACACGCTCAATTCGCCGGTGGCGCACGAGGAATGCGTGCCGCACACGACCATCGTCGATGCCGGCAAACGCATCGCCATCACGCGCATGAATCATCGGCTGCGCATCTCGGGTGCCGCCGTTCTGCTGCGCGCGCAGGAAGTCGACGAGGCGCTGCCCGAATCGCTCACCGAAGACGCCCTCGCGCTGCTCGGCGAAGCGTCGCGCGACTGGGCGCCGGGCGCCGCGCGCATTTCGGCCGCGCTCGCGTGGGAAGGCATGAAGCTGCTTTCCGCCGACGGCCTGCCGGCGGTCGGCAACGTGGGCCACCCGCGCCTCTTCGTCAACGCGGGCCACGGGCCGGCCGGCTGGGCGCTTTCGCTTGGCTCGGCGCGCCTCGTCGCCCAGCAGATTTCCAACACCGCGCCGGATCTTCCTGCGGAAACCATCGAGGCGCTCTGGCCGGGCCGCGCTTGATCGAGCCGACCGCGGCCCGCGCCTTGACGGTGGCCTGAAGCCTGCTGGAACGCGCCTCGAGCGCGTCCGCGGCGGCGTGACCGCGCGCCGCGTTCACGAGGCGTGCCGTCCGGGGGCCTGCTCGGGTATCGTTGCGATGTCGCTTCCCATGACCGCATCGCCATGACGCACGCTCCGCTTTCCTCTCCCGCCGGGCAACCGGTGCTCGTCAACCCGCACGATCGTGCGGTCCCGCTCCTGAGCGTCGAGCAACTGCGCAACGCCGAAGTCGCCGCGCAGTCGGCTCTGCCCGCCCACACGCTGATGGCGCGCGCAGGCGCCGCCGCCGCGCACTTCCTGCTGGAACAGCTCGCGCACGCCCCCTCGTCCGCGAGCGACAAGCCGGTCTGGTTCGCCGCCGGACCCGGCAACAACGGCGGCGACGCCCTCGTCGCCGCCACCGGGCTGCATCGCGCAGGCATCGCCGTGGAGGTCTGCATGCCGGTCGAGGTCAAGCCCGACGACGCGCGCTGGGCGCTCGCCGAAGCGCGCGCGGCGGGCGTGCCGATAGCCGCG
>DATBXG010000842.1:0-2461 GCA_036514415.1 Paraburkholderia sp. | reverse complement strand
GGCCCGCAACGAACGGTGGCCGCCGCGGCTGAAAAGGATGGAGTGGGGCGCATGCAGCGCATGCGCACGGCCTGGGCTGGCACGGTGTTGCAGGGCGCGCGCAAGCGGCGACCGGCGCAGTGCAAGTGCAGGCTGGACCATTCGGGGATATCGCGGCGGCCGCGTTCAGCGGCGGTGCGCACGCGTTTCGAGGCGTTCAGGCGTCTTTTTTCCGTCGGCATATCCATCCCAAGGAGCGGATCATGGCTCAGTTCAGCGCGTCACCTGGCAGTCCGGCAGTGCCCAACTTCGAATCCCCCGAAAGCAGCGAGTCCGCAGACACCCTGCGCTTGCCGGCCGGCTATAGCGAGCGGCTTTACAATCACGACCTCGCGCCCCTCAAGGAGCAGACCTGGGGGGCGTACAACATCTTCGCGTTCTGGATGTCCGACGTGCACAGCGTCGGCGGCTATGTGTTCGCGGGCAGCCTCTTCGCGCTGGGCCTCACGAGCTGGCAGGTGCTGATTGCGCTGCTCGTCGGCATCTCTATCGTCAATGTGCTCTGCAACCTCATCGCGCGGCCGAGCCAGCGTCACGGCGTGCCGTATCCGGTGGCGTGTCGCGGCACGTTCGGCGTGCTCGGCGCGAACGTTCCGGCCGTGATTCGCGGCCTGATCGCCGTGGCGTGGTACGGCATCCAGACCTACCTCGCTTCGAGCGCGCTCGTGATCGTCGTGCTCAAGTTCGTTCCGCAGCTCATGCCGTACGCCGATGTGCACAAGCACGGCATGCTCGGGCTTTCGGCGGTCGGCTGGGCCGGTTTCATGACGCTCTGGGTGCTTCAGGCGTTCGTGTTCTGGAACGGCATGGAGACCATCAAGAAGTTCATCGACTTCGCGGGGCCGGCAGTTTATGTCGTGATGTTCGCGCTTGCGGGCTATATGGTGTATCGCGCGGGCTGGCAGAACATCGGCCTGAATCTCGGCGGCGTGAAGTATCACGGCACGGAAGTGATTCCGGTGATGATTACCGCGATCTCGCTCGTGGTGTCGTACTTCTCGGGGCCGATGCTCAATTTCGGCGACTTCTCGCGCTATGGCAAGTCGCTCAAGAGCGTCCACAGAGGCAACTTCTGGGGGCTTCCCGTCAACTTCCTCGCGTTCTCGCTCGTTACGGTCATCACGACTTCGGCCACGCTGCCTGTGTTCGGAGAACTGATTACTGATCCGGTGGAGACGGTCGGACGCATCGATCAGCCCACCGCCGTGATTCTCGGCGCGCTCACGTTCACGATTGCGACCATCGGCATCAACATCGTCGCGAACTTCGTCTCGCCCGCGTTCGACTTTTCCAACGTGGCGCCGCGGCTGATCAGCTGGCGTGCGGGCGGCATGCTCGCCGCCGTGGCTTCGATCTTCATCACGCCGTGGAATCTCTTCAACAATCCGGCCGTGATTCACTACACGCTCGACGTGCTCGGCGCCTTCATCGGGCCTTTGTATGGTGTCCTGATCGTCGACTTCTATCTCGTGAAGCGCGGGCGTCTCGCCGTGGATGACCTCTACACGGTGTCGCCGAAGGGCGCGTACTGGTACCGCAACGGCGTGAACTGGCGCGCGGTGGCGGCATTGCTGCCCGCCGCGGTGATCGCGATTCTCTGCGTCATGGTGCCTTCGTTCAGCGGCGCTGCGAACTTCTCGTGGTTCGTCGGCGCGGCGCTCGCGGCCTTGTTCTATCGCGCCCTGACGTTCGGGGAGCGCGCTCGCGCAAACGCATGAGCGGCATGCAATATCAGGCATTGACGAAGGAACCGACATGCGTATCAAGCTGATCAATCCGAACACCACCCAGCGCATGACCGCCGCGATGGAGAAGTGCGCGCGCGCCATCGTCGCACCGGGCACGGAGGTGGTGGCGGTGAGCCCGACGATGGGCCCCCCGTCGATCGAAGGCTATTACGACGAGGCGCTCGCGACACCCGGCCTGCTTGCCGAAGTGGAGGCGGGCGAGCGCGAAGGCTTCGACGGCTACGTCATCGCGTGCTTCGGAGACCCCGGCCTCTACGCGGCGCGTGAACTGGCGCGCGGGCCGGTGGTCGGCATCGCCGAAGCGGCGATGCATGCAGCAAGCGTGCTGGCGCCGGGCTTCTCGGTCGTGACGACGCTCTCGCGCACACGCGCAATGGCCTGGCATCTCGCGGAGCGCTATGGCATGACACGCTTTTGCCGCAACGTTCGCGCGATCGACGTGGCCGTGCTCGAACTCGACGAGCCGGGCTCGGCTGCGCGCCGCGCCATCGTCGACGAGTGCCGCCGCGCGCTCGAAGAAGACGGTGCGGACGCGATCGTGCTCGGCTGCGCGGGCATGACGAGCCTGTGCGCGCAAGTGGAGGAGGCGTTGGGCGTGCCCGTGATCGACGGCGTGACGGCCGCCGTGAAGTGGGTGGAGGCGCTGGTTGCGCTGCGCCTCACGACGGCCAAGC
>DATBXG010000841.1:0-5520 GCA_036514415.1 Paraburkholderia sp. | reverse complement strand
GAGCGCTACGTGCGCGCCGTGGAGGCCATGCTGCGCGCGCCGGTGCGCTGGCTCGCCGTCTTTCTCGTGGTGTGCGTCGCGACCGGGTTCCTCTTCACCCAGTTGCCGCGCGGCTTCATCCCCGGCGAAGACCAGGGGCATATCTTTGTCGCGTACACGGCCGCGCCTGGCGCGACTGCGCAGCGCACGCAACAGGTCGTCGATCAGGTCGAGGCCTTTCTCAGGCAGCAGCCCCAGGTGCGCAATATCGCGTCGGTCACGGGATTCAGCTTTTTTGGCCAGGGTCAGTCGGCCGCGATGTCATTCGTCGACCTGAAGCCCTGGTCGGACCGGCCAGGCGCAGCGAACTCGGCAGCGGCGCTGGTCGGGCGCGCGAACGCCGCGTTCCGCAATATTCCTCAGGCGCTCGTGTTCGCGCTCGATCCACCGCCCATTCCCGCACTCGGCAATGCGAGCGGGTTCACGATGAAGATACTGGACCGCAGCGGGGTGGGCGGCGCGGCATTGCAGCAGGCCAGCGCGCGCATGCTGGCGGAGGCGGCGCGCAGCCCCCTGCTGGTGGGCGTGCGTCCCGACGGCTTGCCGCCTGCGCCGCAACTGTACGTCGATATCGACCGGGTGAAGGCGCGCGCGCTGGGGCTGCAGATCGGACAGGTCAACAGCGCGCTCGCACTCGCGTTCGGCTCGAACTACGTGAACGATTTCGTCTACGAGGGGAACGTGCTGCGAGTTCTCATGCAGGCCGATGCCGAACAGCGCATGCGGCCCGAGGACATCAGCGCGCTGCGGCTGCGCAACAACGTCGGCGAGATGGTGCCGTTTTCGGCGTTCACGAGCGTGCACTGGACGGCGGGACCGCAGCAGGTCGAGCGCTATAACGGCTTTCCTTCGGCGACGATATCGGGGCAGGCGGCGCCGGGCCGCTCCAGCGGCGCGGCGCTCGCGGAATTGGAGCGTATTGCGGGCAACGTGCTCACCGGCAACATGACCTATGAGTGGACCGGCACGGCCTACGAGGAGCAGCAGGCAGCCGGGCAGATCGGGGCGTTGCTGCTGCTTTCGCTCGTCGTGGTCTTTCTGCTGCTCGCCGCGCTCTACGAGAGCTGGGCGATTCCCGTTGCCGTGCTGCTCATCATTCCGCTGGGCGTGCTGGGCGCGGTGCTTCTCACCATGGCGCGGCGCTTTTCCGCCGATGTCTTCTTCAATATCGGCCTTGTGACCATCATCGGGCTCGCGGCCAAGAACGCCATTCTGATCGTTGAATTCGCCATCAAGGAGGAGGCGGCGGGCAGCGATACCGTGAGCGCGGCGGTAAACGGCGCGCGTCAGCGCCTGCGGCCAATCCTGATGACGAGCGTGACCTTCGTGCTCGGCATGCTGCCGCTCGTGCTCGCCACGGGCGCGGGTGCGGCGGGGCGGCAGGCGGTGGGCACGGGCATCATGGGCAGCATGTTCACGGCCACGCTGCTCGGCATCTTCTTCACGCCGGTGTTCTACGTGGTTGCGCGCAGATGGCTGAGCCGCAAACGGGCGCCAGATGACGACGAAGCGGATACGCTGCCCGCGGGAGAGCGCGATGCTTAAGCGCGCCAGGCGTGCCAGGGGAACAGTGCTCGCAGCGTGCCTGCTGCTCGCCGCGTGCAATTTCGCGCCGCGCTACCAGCAGCCGGATATGCCCGTAGCCAGCACGTACGAGAGCGCGGATATTGCCGCGCCAGGGGGCGACCGGCTCGCTTCGGAGCTAACGTGGGAGACGTTCTTTCGCGACCCCGTGCTCAAGCGGCTCATTGCCATGGCGCTGGAGCAGAACCGCGATCTGGCGGCATCGGTCGCGCGCATCGAGCAGGCCCAGGCGCTTTATCGCGTGCAGCGTTCCGCGCAGTTTCCGCAAGTGGCCGCGGGCGCGGATGCCACCCGCACCAAAACGCCGCTTACCTCGGTCGAACCCGAGCTGCCCGACAACAACACCTCGATCCACTTCAACCAGTACAGCGTGCAGGTGGCCGTCACGTCGTTCGAGCTCGACTTCTGGGGGCGCGTGGCCAACCTGAGCGAGTCGGCGCGGCGCAACTATCTGGCGACCGTGGAGGCCAATGAAGCGTTTCGTCTCTCGCTGATCAGCAACGTGGCGGCGACCTACTACGCCATTCTTTCGGGCAACGAAGGCATCGACCTTGCGCAGCACACGCTCGAAACACGCCAATACGCGCTGGAAGTCGCGCGGCTGCGCCTCGAAGCGGGCGCGACATCGCTCGTCGACTACGAGCAGGCGCGCATTCTCGTCACGCAGGCGCAGACGCAGCTCGCCGAGCTGCAGAGAACGACGGGTCAGCAGCGCGATCAGTTGGTAGTCCTGATTGGTGGTCCGCTGCCCGCCGACATGACGGAGCGCCACGTGCTCGCGGACGCCGACCAGTTCGGCGATCTCGATGCGGGCCTGCCTTCTTCGCTGTTGACGTTGCGCCCCGACGTCCGCGCGGCCGAACAGTCCTTGCGAGCGGCCGACGCCGATATCGGCGCCGCGCGCGCGGACTACTTCCCGCGCATTTCGCTCACGGGCAATTTCGGCTATGTGTCTCCCGAGCTGAGCGACCTGTTCGTGCCCGGCAAGCAGGCATGGCTCGTCTCCGGATTCGTCACGCTGCCCATATTCGACGCGGGGCGCCGCAGCGCGCAACTGGGTTTGTCCAAAGCGCGCCGCACCGAGCTCGTGGCGAACTATCAGAAGACCGTTCAGGTGGCCTTCCGCGAAGTGTCCGATGCCCTGATCGCGCGCCAGCGCCTGAAGGAGCAGATCGCGGCGCAGGAGCGTGCGGTGGACTCCGAGGCGCGCCTCGCGGAAGCTGCCGATCTTCGCTATCAGAACGGCATTTCCATCTACCTGGAAGTGGTCGATGCGAAGCGCAGCCTGTTCGCCGCGCAACAGCAATTGATCCAGTTGCGCGCGGCCGCGCTGCAAAATGGCGCTTCGCTCTATGTGGCGCTGGGGGGAGGGCAGGTTGCGCCCCAGCAGTAGCGAGCGTTTTGAACTGGCTAGCTTGCGGCCGTTTATCGCGGCGAGGCGAGGCTCGCGTGAGGCGCTGCCTCGCGCAGCGTCGAATCCTCTTGACGAGGGCCAGGGGGAGGTCCAGGGAACGGTTCGACCAGCTGCGGCTCGATGTCGGGATCGACTACCGCCTCCACGCGTGCGTGCAACCCTTGGACGCGGCCTTCAAGGGGGAACGGGCTCACGCTTGCGAGCATCGTCGAGCCGGACTGATTGACGAACACCGGGTCTTCACGCTGCGTGGTGCGCCGGATCGCGTGGTCGCGATAGGGATCGAGCTGCATCAGTTGCACCATCAACGATTCGGGAAAGAAGACCTGGCCGACGTGCGAGACGTGCGTGTGCTGCGGTTGCAATGTGCTTGCCGTGCGGACCTTGAAATGAATATGGTTGGTGCGCCCGGGATAGTTGCCCGGCACGATGGTCTCGAACGTGACGATCCCCGCCCGATCCGTGCGCTGGATGCCGCGTAGAAACGTCTGGTGGTCAGTGGGCCGTGGCATCGGCGGCGGACCAGGGTGCCAGCCCGCGGGGGGGACACCGTGCGCCTCAGGGGGCGCCCCCGGACCGAAATCAGGTGGAGGCGGCGCCCCCATCTGCGTGTACCCCGAATAGGCGCCCATCGCATCGCACTGCCATATGTCGACAGCGGCACCGACGAGTGGTGCGCAGGTTCGTGCATGGGTGAGCACGATGTCGAGCGTCAACGGCACGCCTGGCTTGCGTTCCCGGATATTGCTGCGCACGAGATCGCCATCGATCCAGTAAGGACCGACTTCCTGCTCGGGCGTGAGCTTGCAGGGCGCGGCGTTCGCGAGGGCCGCGGGGCTCGTTTCGATGCCGGAAACGGTTGCGCCGACCGCGATAGTGAGTTTGATGAATTCTCGTCGTGACAGGCGTGATGGCATGGTTGTGCTGCGATGCGCGTAATCCTGGGACTTTACCGGAGCCCATGCGCAATCCGATTACATTTCTATTACGCTTTATTTCATACACAGGCGTATTTGTCCTGATTGCCTCGATTGCGGCCGCTGTGCAGAAATGCGCATGGATATTGTCGAGAATGGCCAAGACGAAGCGATATTGGCTTCCTATAGTCATTTCCAGCGGTCGTTCCGGCATGTCTCGTTCGGAGCGGTTCGTTCGATACCACGCCTATTCAGGAGGAGCCTCACACGCAGTCAATGCGCGCAGGAGTCGTGAACCGGCCGCCGCCCCGACCGCCAGAACACGGGTAAAGCGGGTGAGCAAAGCCGGCGTGCGCGCCATAGCAGTGAACACATGCTTGCCGACAAAGGATAAAAGATGCGTTTTGCGAAGACTCTTTCCCCTATCGCAGTGGCAGTTGGAGCACTTCTCGCTGTTGCGCCGCTCGCTTCTCGCGCGCAATCCGTCGTAAAAGTCGGCTTTGCCGCGCCGCTCAGCGGACCTAACGCCAGTTACGGCAAAGACCTGGAAAACGGCGTCAAAATGGCCCTCGACGACGCCAAGGCGCAAGGCGTCAAAATCAACGGTCAGCCCGTCTCGTTCGAACTCGTCGCCGAAGACGATCAGGCCGACCCGCGCGTGGGCGTGCAGGTCGCGCAAAAGCTCGTGGACGAAGGCGTGTCGGTCGTCGTCGGCCACTTCAACTCGGGCACGACCATCCCCGCGTCCGATCTCTACGAAAAGGCGGGCTTGCCCGACATCGATCCGGCCGCCACGAACCCGGTCATCAGCAGCCGGGGCTTCAAGAACATCTTCATGGTGATCTCGAGCGACGCGCAAAACGCGGGCACCGCGGGCGCCTATGCGGTCACGACGACGAAGGCGAAGCGCATCGCCGTCATCGACGACCGCACGGCGTTCGGCCAGGGCGAAGCCGACGAGTTCGTGAAGGCGGTGAAAGCGCACGGCGGCGAGATCATCGATCGGGAATACACGACGAACCAGGCGACGGACTTCAAGACGCAGCTCACGAACATCAAGAGCAAGAACCCCGATCTGATTTTCGTGGGCGCCCTCAACCCGCAGGCGGCCGGCATCATGAAGCAGATGAGCCAGCTCGGCATCAAGGCGCAGTACGTGGGCGGCGGCGGCGTGAAGGACGTCGACTTCATCAAGCTCGCGGGCGACGTGTCGGAAGGCGCGATGGCGTGGGAGTACGGCCGTCCGCTCGACAGCACGCCGGTAGGCGCGAAGTTCGCCGACCGCTTCAAGCAGAAGTTCGGCGAGGACGTGCTCTCATACGCGCCGTTCGGCTACGACGCGGCGTGGGCCGCCATCAAGGCGATGCAGGCGGCCAACTCGACGAAGCCCGGCGACTATCGCGCGAAGCTGCAAAACATCAGCTTTGACGGCATCACCGGCCATATCGAGTACAACGCGAACGGCTCGCTGAAGAACGGTTCGTCCACGGTCTATCAGGTGAAGAACGGCCAGTGGGTGACGGTCAAGACGGTAAGCGGCCTCTGATCGCGCCGTGCCGGCGGGTG
>DATBXG010000840.1:0-2860 GCA_036514415.1 Paraburkholderia sp. | reverse complement strand
TGACGAAGCGCCGATCCGGGCGCTCACGAGCCGCTGGAACGACGACCCCGGCGAGCATCAGCGGGCATTCGACAGGATCTCGGCCTACGTCCCGGCGTTTGCCGCCGTGTATGCGGACGCGCTCAGCCACCTGCGCAAGCTGCAGAGCGACGATTCGGTTTATGTGGCCGCGCTCGATCGCATCAGGCAGGCCATCGACACGGCGCTCGCGAGCGACCGCTTCGACGCGCTCCCCGCCATGCTGACCGATTATGCACAACGCTACCCGCGGCTTGCGGGGCTCGACGCCGTGCGCGCCGATCTCGACCAGTATGAGCAGATCGACAGCGAGGCGCAGGCGGGCCACGCGCAGGTGGTGCATGACCGCCTTGCCGCGGCGCACTTCGCCACGCCGCCGTTCGCGGCCCATGCGGGCGCGCTCGAAAAGCTCGCGATGGCAGGAGGGCACGGTGAAGCTGCCCCGGCTCATTGAACGCCTGCGCGAAGCGCATGGAATGCATGCCGCGCCCGAGCCGCCGCGGCCGCTTGGCGAGGCGCTCGGCGATCACAGCGAAGAAGGCGTCGCGATTCTCACCGCGCGCCCATGGCGTCTCATCGAGGCGACGATCATCACGATGGTCGCGCTCGTGGTGTGCGGGCTGTTGTGGTCGTTCATCGGCCGCGCCGATGTGATCGTGAGCGCGCCGGGCGCGCTCGCGCCCGAGTCGGAGGTGCGCCGCATCTACGCGCCGGTGGACGGCGAGCTCGTGGATATCTACATCGCCGAAGGGCAGCCGGTGGAGAAGGACGACGTGATTGGCCGCATCAATGCGCGCGGCGCGATCCAGGCGGCGACCAATGCGCTGGACGCCCGGCTGAAGCTCGACGACGCCGAACGCGAATGGAAGGAGTTCCCCGAAAAGAAGGCGCTCATGGTGCGCAAGGCCGAGGCGCTCAAGGCGCAGATGGACGTCGAGGAGCACATGCACGAAACCCGCGTTGCGGAAGGCACCAGCAAGCTGCAGCAGGCCGAGAACGCCCAGCTCGACGAAGCGCGCGGCAACATCGACAACGCGCGGCACGTGCGCGACCTCGCGAAGGAAGATGAGGCCAAGTATGAGCGCCTTTTCGCGCTGCCCGGCGGCGGCGGGGTCTCGCAAAGCCAGGTCGAAGAAAAGCGCAGCGCGTATCTGCAGGCGGACAACAACTTTCGCATTGCCCAGGCGCGGCTCAGCGAAATACAGGCGCAAACGAGCCACGAGTTCTCCCAGGCGAAAGCGCAGCTCGAAGGCAGCGCCGGGCAGCTCACCTCACTGCGCATCGAATACGACGCGACGGAGCGCGAGATCGCCAATACCGAGGACAAGCTGCGCCTGCAGGTGCAAACCGCGCGCCTGGCTGCCGACGCTGCGGCGCGCATCCGCTTCGAGAACATCGACAAGGACAACTTCCTGCTCGTGCTCGCGCCGGTGTCGGGCGTGATCACGGACGTGACGACGACACAGCCCGGCGACAAGATCCAGGCCAATACGCCGTTGGGCGGCATTGCGCCGGCGAACGCGCGCCCGGTCGTGAAGGTGGCGATCGCGGAGCAGGACCGCGCGTTCCTGCGCGAAGGCCTGCCCGTCAAGCTGAAGTTCAACGCGTTTCCGTACCAGCGCTATGGTGTGGTGGACGGCACGCTCGAATACATTTCCCCGGCCACCAAGCCGCAGGCGCAGACGAAGGAGCCCGTGTACGAGGGGCGCGTGCGTCTCGCGCACGATCACTTTTCGATTGCCGGCACAACGTATCCGCTGCGTTACGGCATGACGGCGACGGCCGAGATCGTGGTGCGAGAGCGGCGCCTGATCGATTTCGCGCTGGACCCGTTCCGGCAGATCGCAGGTTGAAGACATTAGCCATTTCAGAAGTCAGGAATCAGAATTCGGGAATCAGAACTCAGGGGAACGAAATGACGACAATCGTACGGATCGACGACGAGGCGATCGGCACGGAGGATTTCATCCGCGTGCTGAAGCTCACGGGGCAGTTCGAAAGCCTGGTCGAACAACAGGTGCGCGACCAGCTCACGGTCATCGCGGCGAAGAAAATGGGCGTGCAGGTGAGCCCCGACGAAATCCAGCAGCGCGCGGACCAGTTCCGCCGCGTGCGGGGTTTGCACCGCGCAGCGGATATGAACCGCTACCTGGACGTATTCGGCATCAGCCTCGATGAGTTCGAGCGCTTCATCACCGACACGCTCTACCAGGAGAAGACTTTCGCCCAGATCTGCAACGACGAGGCGGTGGAGAGCTATTTCAAGCTCAATTCGCCGAAGTTCGACAGCATCGAGGTGAGTCATATCGTCGTGGACTCCGAAGGCAAGGCGCGCGAGGTGATGTCGATTCTCGAGGACGAGCCGCAGGCGTTCGGCGAAATGGCTCGCGAGCATTCGATCGCTGACACGAGCGAGCGCGGCGGCGTGATCGGCAAGGTGCTGCGCGGCTCATTGAAGACGGACATCGAGGCCAAGGTGTTCAACGCGCAGGTTGGAGACCTGCTCGGCCCGTTTCCCGCGCCGGACGGCTCGTTCTTCGAGATCTTCTGCGTGACGGCCAAGCACCCGGCCGCGCTCGAAGCGGATGTCTCCTCCGAGGTGCGGCGCCTCTTGCGCGAAGAGTGGCTTGCCGAGCGCGCGCAAGAACACATCATCGACGCGCACTGAGCGCGCAGAGCCACGCAGATGGACACCCAGGCGCCCGCACCGGCCAGCGCACCCACGCTACCGGACTTTCTCGCGTCGGTCGAACCGCTCTCGCTCTTCTCGCGCGAGGAGCTAGACCGGCTCGCCGCGCAGGTCGAAACGCGCAGCTACGCGTTCGGCGACACGCTGTGCAAG
>DATBXG010000839.1:0-3789 GCA_036514415.1 Paraburkholderia sp. | reverse complement strand
AAAGCCATTCCCTACGCGAAGGTCAATGGCGTTTGCACGCCCGTGTACCCGCACAATTACATCAAGACGAACACCGTCTTCGAAGTCATCAAGCAAAACATCCACGGCGCGCGCACCGCGTGGGCGGACAAGCATGCGTGGGGCTATGACTGGGTCAACGGGCCTTCGGGCAAGGGCGTAGACGATCTGGCGCGCACCGAGATCAACTCGATCGATCCGAAGACCGGCACGGATTACACGGACACCTATACACATACCGAAGTCTTCGACAACATCCACGTGCAGGCACTGATCAACCAGATCGACGGCCTCGATTCGACGGGCAAGACGAGCGCGTCCGTGCCCACGCTGTTCGGCGCGGACTTCCAGACGCTCAGCGTCGCGGAGAAGTCGCCGGTCTCGAAGCAAGGCGGATATCTCGACGCCGACTTCACGCCGGGCCCGCAGGTCGCCGCCGCGATCACGTACCTGGACAACTCGCTCGGGCGCATCGTCACGGAACTGAAGCAGCGCAACCTGTATTCGTCGACGCTCATCATCGTGACGGCCAAGCACGGCCAGTCGCCGACCGACCATTCGAAGCTGGTGAAGAACGGCGATACGCTGACGGCGTTGCTCCAGGCTAACAACTATCTGGACCCGAACGGCAACTTCGGCCAGAACGCCACGAAGACGGGCAACCTGAACGACGGCTCGGGCCTTTCGGGCACCGGCATGGTGCAGACCGACGACGTTGGCCTGATCTGGCTGCGCGACCAAAGCCAGAAGGACGCCGTGGTGAAGACGCTGAAGGCCAACCTGAGCTGTAACGCGCCGGGCATCTGCGCGGACGGCCCGCAAGCGTACATCCTCGAAGGCGACAGTCTCGCGGACTGGTTCGGCAATCCGTCGAACGGCCGCACGCCCGATATCATCGTGCAGCCGAACCCGGGCGTGATTTATACGTCGAGCAAGAAGAAGGATGAGGAGCACGGCGGCAATGCGCCCGACGACAACCATCTGGGCCTCGTCGTGTCGTTCCCCGGCCTCAAGCACGCCGGCCGCACCGACGACCACCACGTGTTCACGACCCAGGTCGCGCCGACGATCCTGAGCGCGCTCGAAGTCGATCCGCATCTGCTGCATTCGGTGCAGGTCGAAGGCACGCACCGCCTGCCGGGTCTTGGTCTCGACGACGACAAGTAATCAGGTAGCAGCTCGCAGCGGCAGTCATCGGAGGTTCGATGGCTGCCGCGCCAGCGGCCCCGTTCAAACCGTCTGCAGCCCTTCGATATCGCAGATGCGGATCAGCTTGCCCTGCGCATCGATCAGCCCGCGCTTCTGGAAGCGCGACAGAATCCGGCTCACCGTTTCGAGCGTGATGCCGAGGTAGCTGCCCATGTCCTCGCGCGACATGCGCAGACGGAACTCCGCCTGCGAATAGCCGCGCTGCCAGTTGCGCGACGACACGTCGAGCAGGAACGCGGCCACGCGCTCTTCGGCGGTGAGCGAACCCAGCACCATCATCTGCGAAGCTTCCTGGTTGAACTGGTCACCCATGAGCCGGTGCAGGCGGTCCTGCATCGTGCCGCTTTCGCGGCAAAGCGTCTTGAGTGCGGCGTAGGGCAGCGTGCAGATCGAGCTGTCTTCGAGCGCGACCGCGCTGAACGCATGCACGTCGTTGGCGATGCCGTCGAGCCCCAGCGCGTCGCCCGCGAGACGCAGCCCCGTAATCTGCTCGCGGCCGTCACGGTTGACAATGAGCGTCTTGAGCGAGCCGGAGCGCACGGCGTACAGGTTGTCGAAGCGGTCGCCCGAGCGGTAGAGCGCCTCGCCGCGGCGCACCTTGCGCGCGCCGCAGATCAGGGCCTCGAGCCTTGGAAGGTCTTCGGCCGGCAAGCCTTGCGGCATGCAAAGATGGCGCATGGCGCACCCCGAGCAGCGCGCGCTGGACTGCGTTCCCCCGACAGGAGCACGACTGCTTTGGCGCACGACGATAGCGGATCCTGCGACTGGTGACAGCATCGAACGACTCCTTCTTTAACATTCTTTAAGATTTCGACGCATTGTCACACCCGGCGCGCGCGTCAATGTGGTGGCAAAATGCCGCGCACTAGAACCGCGGGCGTTTGAGCCTTGTCAGGTAACGGTTTCGCGGGCCATCGCCGCCAGTTGCGGTAACGCAAGCGGCCTAAAAACAACACCGCCGAAACACCCGGCGCCGACAAAAAAGCCGCCGTACTTCCGTACGGCGGCTCGAACCGCTGAACCGGCAGAGGAGGCGGCGAGCGCCGGGCCCGGCAAAGGCAGCGATTTCACGGTGCGCCTGCCGCCCTCGCCACGCCCGCCCGCTCATCGAACTGCTGATGGCGCGCTGAACGGCCCGTGGGAACCGTCACACGCCATTGCCTCCAAGCGTCCTGAGACTCTTCCACTGCCCCTGCTGCACCTCGAAGAGGGTATAAGGCGGCTTGATGAGGTCGCCATGCGGATCGAACGCGATATTGCCCGTCACACCTACCACCGTTACCTTCGGGAAGCTCGCGACGATCTTCGCGCGGTCGAGCGAATCGGCGTCGCGGATCGCCTTGATCATCGCGAGCGCGGCGTCATAGGCAAACGGCGCATACAGTTCGACATCCTGATTGAAGCGTGCCTTGTAGCGCTTCGCGAATGCCTGCGCGGAAGGCAGCTTGTCGAGCGCCGGCCCCGGTTCGAGATCCTGCGTGCCCTCGCCCGCCGGGCCTGCGATCTGCAGAAAGGCATTGCTCTTTAGCGCACCCGCGCCGAAGAGCCGCGCCGGCATGCCGAGCGTGCGCATCTGCTTGGCGAGCATTGCGCCCTGTTCATCGAGGCCGCCAAAGAAAATCACGTCGACGTTCTTCTCCTTGAGTGTCGTGAGGATGGCGCGGAAATCCACGGCCTTGTCGTTGGTGAACTCGCGGTCGACGATATTGCCGTTTGCCGCCTTGGCGCCCTTCTCGAACGCGTCTGCCAGCCCCTGGCCGAAGGCCGTGCGGTCGTCGATGATGCCAATGCGCTTCGCCTTCAATTGCTCCACCGCGAACTTGCCGGCGATCACGCCGCCTATGCCGTCGTTGCCCATGGTGCGAAACACGTTCGCATAGCCCTGCTGGGTGAGCACCGGGTTGGTGGAGCCCGGCGTGATCATCGCGACGTTCACGTTGTGATAGACGGCCGAAGCGGGAATGCTGCAGCCCGAGTTGTAATGGCCGATCACGCCGACCACGCCGTCGTCCACGAGCTTTTGCGCCACCTGTACGGCCACGTGCGGATCGGCCTGATCGTCCTGCACGTCGAGCACGTATTTCACCGGCTTGCCCGCGATCACGGGGTGTTTGGCGTTCTCCTCGTCGAGCGCGAGCTGCGCGCCGTACTGAAGGTCCTTGCCGACGCGTGCGACCGGGCCGGTGAGCGGACCCGCAAAGCCGATCTTCACAACCTCGGGGTCGGCCGCCTGCGCGGGGGCGTGCAAGCCCAGAAGCCCGAGGGCCATCGTTAGTACGAGAGTGCGGCGGTTCATGATACTCATCCTCGCTGGGAGACTGTTGCGGTGGTTAGTGCGTGGAACGTGGCTGGAAACAGGGGTTAAAAACGACGCGGACTATAAGGCGCGAGATCGATGGAAGGCGCGCGCTGCGCGACGAGGTCGGCGACCACGCTGCCCGTCACGCCGCCGAGCGTCACGCCCAGATGCTGGTGCCCGAATGCGTAGATCACGCGCGGCGAGCGGCTCGACGCGCCCACCACGGGCAACCCGTCCGGCAGGCTCGGCCGGAAGCCGAGCCA
>DATBXG010000838.1:0-5159 GCA_036514415.1 Paraburkholderia sp. | reverse complement strand
TCGGTTTCGTCTTTGCAGCGCACGAGCGTCGAGGCCGGGCCGAAGACTTCGTCTTCGAGGGCGGGCTGCGCGAGGAAGGTTTGCGCGTCCGTCACGAAAAGGGCGGCGAACGCCTGGTTCGGGCCGCTGGCGCTCTGGCCTTGCGCGATGGCCGCGCTGCGTGCGGCGAGCGCCGCGGGCAGCAGGAACACGGGATTGATGCTGCTCATCTCCGCGTAGACGGGAATGGGCTCGGGACGGTTCGCGGCGATGCGCATGAGCGCGGTGCCGCCCGCGCGCGAGCCGGTGAAGCCCACGGCCTTGATGGCCGGATGCGCGACCAGCGCCTCGCCCACGCTGCGCCCCGCGCCGACGATCAGCGAGAACACGCCCTCGGGCAGCCCCATCTCCTGCACGGCCTGCTGGATCACGCGGCCCACCATCTCCGAGGTGCCCAGGTGCGCACCGTGCGCCTTCACGACGACCGGGCAGCCCGCCGCCAGCGCTGCGGCCGTGTCGCCGCCCGCCACCGAGAACGCGAGCGGGAAGTTGCTCGCGCCGAACACGGCGACCGGGCCGAGCGCGATTTTCTGCAGACGCAGGTCGGCGCGCGGCAGCGGCTTGCGCTCGGGCAGGGCGGAGTCGAGCGTGGGCGTGAGCCACAGGCCCTGGCGCACTTCCTGCGCGAACAGCTTTAGCTGGCCCACGGTGCGGCCGCGCTCGCCTTCCAGGCGCGCCTTGGGCAGGCCGGTTTCCGCATGGGCGCGCTCGGTGAGCGCGTCGCCCAGCGCCGCGATGCCGTCGGCAATGCGTTCGAGGAACGCGGCGCGAGCGGCGAGGGGGAGCGTGCGATAGATGTCGAACGCGGCGGCGGCCAGCTCGCAGGCCGCGTCGACGTCGGCGGCCGTGCCGCTGCCGAAGGCCGGCGAGGGAATCGCCTCGCCGGTGGCGGGGTTGAAGGCCGTGAGCGGCTTTTCCGTGCCGCGCACCGCACGGCCTCCTATGAGCATGTCGCCAGTGATTTGCATGTCGTCTCCGAACATCGTTACCGTGAGCTAAGTCATCGTACAACTATCGTACTGCAGATCGTGTCCGGCGAACACCCCAGCGAGTGCTTTTTCATGGCGGGAAGCGCCAGAAGTCCGAATAATCAAGCCTTATCAGGTATGACTCCTGCTGCGGAGCAGGGTAAACGCGACGTTGGCTACGTCGTCGTATGTGTTTAAAATGTCATCAGACAACGTACCACGAAACATCCAAACCGCGCGCCGCCGGTGCGCCCAAAGGAGACAACCTCGATGTCCGCCATCGCCAACCGTTACGAAGACCTGCTGGAGTCGGCTAGCGCCAAGGTCTTGCGGCACGTGCTGCCGCTCTTCCTGATCATGTTCATCGCGAACTATATCGACCGTGTGAACGTCGGCTTCGCCGGTGCGCACATGAAAGCGGATATCGGCCTTTCGGCGGCGGCGTACGGATTCGGCGCGGGTCTGTTCTTCGTCGGCTATGCGATCTTCGAAGTGCCGTCCAACATTCTCATGCAAAAGTACGGCGCACGCGCCTGGCTCACGCGCATCATGGGCACGTGGGGCATCGTGGCCGCCGCGATGGCGTTCGTGCAGAACGACACCTCGTTCTACGTGCTGCGCTTTCTGCTCGGCATTGCCGAAGCGGGCTTCTTTCCCGGCGTGATCTACTACTTCGCGCAGTGGCTGCCGCAAAAGGAGCGCGGCAAGGCAGCGGCGGTGTTCCTCGCGGGCTCGGCGTTCGCCTCGGTGCTCTCCGGCCCGGTCACGGGCGCGCTGCTTTCCGTGCGCGGCCTCGGCCTTGCCGGCTGGCAGTGGATGTTCCTGATCGAAGGCGGCTTCTCCATCGTGCTGTGCGGCGTGAGCTGGGTGTTCCTGAAGTCGCGCATTCGCGACGCGCACTGGCTCACGAGCGACGAGCAGGGCGCGCTCGAAACGTATCTGGCGCGCGAGCAGGCCGAGCGCGAAGCCGCAACGGGCGCGCATGTCCCGGTGCTGCGTCTCCTGAAGGACCCGCAGATCATGCTGTTCTGCTTCCTCTATTTCGCGATCCAGCTCACGATCTACGCGGCCACGTTCTGGTTGCCCACCATCATCCGCAAGATGGGCGACCTCACCGACTTCCAGGTGGGCCTCTACAACGCGATTCCGTGGATGATCGCCATCGTCGCGATGTACTGTTTCGCGCTGCTTTCGGCAAAGTACCGCTTCCAGCAGGCGTGGCTCGCACTCGCACTCGTGATCGCCGCATGCGGCCTGTTCGCTTCGACTTCCGCGAACCCGGTGTTCTCGTTCGTAGCGATCTGCTTCTCCGCCATCGGCTTCAAGGCGGCTTCCTCGTTGTTTTGGCCAATGCCGCAAGGCTATCTCGACGCCCGCGTGGCCGCCGCCGTGATCGCGCTCATCAATTCGCTCGGCAATCTGGGCGGCTTCGTCGCGCCGGCCACGTTCGGCTATCTTCAGCAGCATACGGGCTCGATTACGGGCGGCCTCTACGGCCTTGGCGTGACCTCGCTGATCGCCGCCGCCGCCGCGTTTCTCGCCCGCAACAAGCCGTCGCGCCGCGCTTTCGCCGAAGAATCGGTCCAGAGCGGCGCGCACTGAGCGCCACCCTCATTCGAGAAGGAATCGCACACCATGAACCAGCCGAACCCCGATCGCTTCTTCGTCTACGTCGCGAACTCGAAAGACGGCGACATCAGCGTGTTCCATCTCGATGCGCATAGCGGCGCGCTTACACCGCACGCCCGCGTGGCCGCGCAGGACAACGTCATGCCGATGGCGCTTTCGCCCGATCGCCGCCGCCTTTATGCGGCCACGCGCGGCGCGGACAAGCGCGTGAACGACTACGCGATCGATGCGCAGACCGGCGGCCTCGCGCCCCGCGCCAACGCGCCGATCGAATCGAGCCTTGCGTATCTGTGCGCCGAACCGCGTGGACGCTTCCTGCTGGGCGCTTCGTACGGCGAGCATCGCGTGAGCCTGTATCGCGTGGCGGACGTGGAGAGCGCAAAGGGCGAGCCGCTGCAGGTGATCGGCGACATCGAGCATGCGCACGCCGTGATCGTTTCCGCCGATGGGCGTTTCGCGTATGCGTCTTCGCTCGGCAGCAACCGCGTGTTCTGTTTCGAGCTGGAAGACGAGGGGCGCCTCACTGAAATCGGCGCCGTCGATCTCGGCGCGGGCTTCGGTCCGCGGCACCTGCGCTTTTCGCCGAACGGCGACGTGCTGTACGTGCTGAGCGAATTCCGCGCGACGGTGGCGTCTTTCTCACGCGACGCCGCCACGGGCCAGCTCACGGCGCTGCACGTTTCGCCGCGCGCAGCCGATCTCGCGCATCTGAACGACGGCTTTGCACGCCCGAGCCCCACGGACCCCGTGCAGCCCGACCCCGCTGTGCTCGCGAAGCTTGTCTGGGCTGCCGATATCCACGTCTCGCCCGATGGGCGCTTCGTCTACGTGTCCGAGCGCACGACGAGCCGCCTGCTCACGCTGCGTGTCGTGCAAAACGGTGCGCAGGACGGCGCGCTCGAATGGGTGGCGACAACGCCGACCGAAACGCAGCCGCGCGGCTTTCGCATCGACCCGACGGGCCGTTTTCTCGTGGCATGTGGAGAAAAATCGCAACACGTATCGGTCTACGCAATCGACGCCGAAAGCGGCGCGCTCACCCCCGTCTCGCGCGGCGAGGGCGGCCATGGCGCGAACTGGGTGGAGATCGTCGCCGCCGAAGCTGCACAGATCTGATTGACCGTTTGAATCTAGAGGGCGCAGCGCGCGCCGCACTTTTTACAGGTAATACGTTCATGTCTACACAAACCGTTCAACCGAACGCCACGCCCGTTGTGACCGAGTTGCGCGTCGTGCCCGTGGCGGGCCGCGACAGCATGCTGCTGAACCTCTCCGGCGCGCATGGCCCGTTCTTCACGCGCAACGTCGTGCTGCTGCGCGACAGCGCGGGCAACACCGGCATCGGCGAAGTGCCGGGCGGCGAGGCGATCCGCAAGACGCTCGAAGACGCGCGCGCGTTCGTGGTCGGCCAGTCCATCGGCAATATGCAGTCGGTGCTCAACACCGTACGCAAGCAGTTCGCCGACCGCGACTCGGGTGGCCGCGGCCTGCAGACCTTCGACCTGCGCACGACGATTCACGCGGTCACGGCGCTCGAAGCCGCGCTGCTCGACCTGCTCGGCCAGCATTTGAACGTGCCCGTTGCCGCGCTGCTTGGCGAAGGCCAGCAGCGCAGCGAAGTGGAGATGCTCGGCTACCTGTTCTTCATTGGCGATCGCAACAAGACCGATCTCGCCTACGCGAGCGGCGCCGATGGCCGCGACGACTGGGATCGCCTGCGCACCGAAGAGGCGATGACGCCGGACGCTGTCGTGCGTCTGGCCGAAGCCGCGAAAGCGCGCTACGGCTTCAACGACTTCAAGCTCAAGGGCGGCGTGCTGGTGGGCGACGCGGAAATGGAAGCGGTCACGGCGCTTGCCGAGCGCTTTCCCGAAGCGCGCGTGACGCTCGACCCGAACGGTGCGTGGTCGCTCACCGAAGCTATCCGCCTGTGCCGCGACAAGCACGACGTGCTCGCCTACGCGGAAGACCCATGCGGCGCGGAAAACGGCTATTCGGGCCGCGAAGTGATGGCGGAATTCCGCCGCGCCACCGGCCTGCCCACGGCCACCAACATGATTGCGACCGACTGGCGCCAGATGGGCCACGCCATTCAGCTGCAATCGGTGGACATTCCGCTCGCCGACCCGCACTTCTGGACCATGCAGGGCTCGGTGCGCGTGGCGCAGATGTGTAATGACTGGGGCCTCACGTGGGGCTCGCACTCGAACAACCACTTCGACATTTCGCTCGCGATGTTCACGCATGCGGCCGCCGCCGCGCCTGGCAAGATCACCGCGATCGACACGCACTGGATCTGGCAGGAAGGCCGCGAGCGCCTCACGCGCGATCCGCTGCAAATCGTGCAGGGTGAAGTGGCCGTGCCGAAGGCGCCGGGCCTGGGCGTCGAGGCCGACATGCCGCGCATCATGGCCGCGCACGAGCTCTACAAGAAGGTCGGCACCGGCGCTCGCGACGACGGCGCGGCGATGCAGTACCTCATTCCCGGCTGGAAATTCGATCCCAGGCGTCCGAGCCTCGTGC
>DATBXG010000837.1:0-3641 GCA_036514415.1 Paraburkholderia sp. | reverse complement strand
GCGACGCTCGGCGCGCCGGGCGCCTTCAGCAGCGCCCTGGCCGCCGGCCCGCTCGACGTGCGCATCGGCTTCGTCTCGCCACTCACGGGCGACTACGCGAACTATGGCCGCGACCTGGAGAACGGCGTGCAGCTCGCCCTCGACGAAGCGAACGCGCAAAACCTGAAGATCGGCGATCAAACGGCCCACTTCGTGCTCGTGCCGCTGGACGACCGCAGCGACCCGCGCCTCGGCGTCCAGGCCGCCGCGACGCTGGCCAACCAGGGCGTCAACGCCGTGGTCGGCCACTTCAACTCGGGCTCGGCCATTCCGGCCTCGCGCATCTACGAGAGCGCCGGCATTCCGATGATCAGCCCCGCCGCCACCAATCCCGTCATCACGTCGCAGGGCTTCGCCAACACGTTCATGGTGATTGCAAACGACGCGCAGAACGCCGGCGTGGCGGGCGCATGGGCCGTGGAGGCAATGAAGGCCAAACGCGTGGCCATAGTCGACGACCGCAGCGCCTTCGGCCAGGGCGAGGCCGACGTGTTCGAGCGCACGGTGCGCGAGCACGGCGGCAAGGTGGTCGCGCGGGAATTCGCCGAAGACGTCTCCAACGACTTCGGCCCGCAGCTCGCGAAGATCAAGGCCGCCGACGTCGACCTGCTCTACTTCGGCGGCCTCGCGCGCCAGGGCGCGGCGCTCGCGAAGCAGATGAAGGAGCGCAGCATGAACGCGCAGTTCGTGGGCGGCGGCGGCGTCGCGAACGCCGAGTTCACCCAGGCGGCGGGCGCCGCAGGCGAAGGCGCGATGGCCTGGGAGTACGGCCGCCCGCTCGCGCAGCTGCCCGACGGCCCGCGCTTCGAGCAGGCCTACAAGAACCGCTTCGGCGCCAGCGTGCTCGCGTACGCGCCGTTCGGCTACGACGCCGCGTGGGCCGCGATCCACGCGATGGTCAACGCGAAATCGGCGCAGCCCGAGGTGTACCGCAGCGCGCTCAAGGCACTCTCCTTCGACGGCGTGACGGGCCGCATCGCCTTCGAGCCCGACGGCTCGCTCAAGAACGGCACCTCCACGCTCTGGCAGGTGAAAAAAGGCGCGTGGGTGCCGGTGATGACACGCGGCGGCTGAGCGCCGCTCATTGCTCCTGCGCATCACGCGCAGCGCGCACGACGATCTGCGCGTGCGTGTCGCGCTCGATGCGCACGAGCGCGTCGCGCATCTGCGCGAATTCGTCGGCGCTGCACATCTGGTGGCCAAAGCGCGCCGAGAGCCGCCGCTCGATCTGCAGCGTGCGCGAGCGCGCATCGAACACGTAGTGCGACGTGTAGTCGAGAGACGCGTCGCTCACATGCGTGTCCTGCGGCACGTCGGTCACGCCTGCGAACGCGGGCAGCACGATCTGCGCGCTCTCCGAGAACTCACCGCCTATGCACGCCCACGGCTGCGTGCGGCGCGGCTGCGCGAGCCAGCTGTCGATCTGCGTGGCGATGCCGCCCGTGAAGCTGCTCATCGCGGGAATCGCGGTCGCGCCGTCGCGCCACACCACGTGATCGAGCGTGCCTTCCATCGTCGCCGAGAACGGGCCGCCGGTCGCGGCCGTGGGGCTCGTGCTCACGCGCGCGGTACCCGCGAGGCCGCTCATCCGCAGACGCTGCGACGCGAGCTGCTGCGCCCCAGCGTGCGTCGCGCGGCGAAACGTGTTGCGCTCCGGCTCCGCGCCCGCGCCCTCGTCTTCCACGTAGTAGCTGTAGGCCGCGTCGCCGGCCGGTCCCACATCGAGTGAAAGGCGCGCGGTGCGCTCGCGCCGCCCGGTCGCGGGCGTGCGCGAGAGCACGCCTGCGTCGACCAGCAGAGCGGGCCGGTCCATCGCGCCCGGCGGCAGGTAGCCGAACGCGTAGCCGCCCGAGGAGGTGTCCGCGTACACGCCAAGGTCGGGCAGCCACGCAATCGCATGGTTGATGGCGTGCGCGCCGTAGCCCGGCACGTCCGGCAGCGTGTAGACGGGGCCGAGGTTCAGCAGGACGGCCTCGGCGCGTATGCCCGCCGCCGCCAGCAGCGCGCTGAAGAGCGCCACGTGGTCCTTGCAGTCGCCATACCGGTTGCGCAGGATGTCGGTCACGCGATGCGGCACGGCCGCGGTCTCGCCGAGAAAGAGCGCGACGTAGCGGATATTGAAGCGCACCCAGTCGTAAATGCGGCGCGCCTTCTCGTAAGGGTCGCTCACGCCCGCCGTGAGCGCTTGCGCGAGCGCCGCGACGGCCGGCCCGGTCGCGGTGGAATCGACGGCGGCCTCGCGATAGCGCGCCGCGAACGTGGCGAAGTCGGGCACCGTCGAGACCATCAGCCGATCGCCCCAGTTCACATAGGCCACCGCGCCCGCTTCGAGCGGCGGATATTGGCCATGCCGGTACTCGAACGTGTAGCGGGTGCGGCCGTTCCCGCTCACGGGGGCGAGCGCCGTGTAGCCGCGTGCGTCGGCGTGAAGCGGCACGTTGTCGGGCAGATCGAAGATGAGGCGCTGAAACTCGACGGGGGCGCCTGCGTCGGGCTCGCTCGTCGGCTCGACGAAGTACGAGAACGTACCGGCTTCGAGCGCCTTCGCGCGGCGCTTCGCGAAATGCAGATGCACGCGCGAGCCGACCTGGACGCCCGGAAAGATCACCGTGCGCAGCACGCCGTCCTCGAACGTGGGCGCGCCCGCCGAGCGCGGCTCCTGCACGTCGCGAATGCCGCTCGGGCCGACTGCGTGTGTCGTGCCGTCAGGGTCGATGGTCTCGGCCGAGAGCTGCGTGATCGTTTCGATATCCTTATTGAACCAGACGTAGCGCTGGGCGATCTGGTCGACACCCGCGCTGGTGTTCGCGCGCAGCACCGAGTCGTCGTCTTCGACGACTGAGCCGTCCTGCTGGACGACGAACAGATGCTCGTCGCGTTCGAGCGTGTAGTGAGGGATGTCGTTTTGCGCAGCGCTGTCGGGGCTTTGGGCGCTGACATTCGCGCCCGTGAAGGCGAGACTCAATGCGAGGCATGACGCAAAGCGCAAGGCAGCACGCCTGAACCGCATGCCTTGCGTCATGGGCGGCTCAGGCGCGCGCCGCCGCTTGCGCGGCGTTGGGCCACGAGGTCTGCGCGAGATGACGCTCGCGCCGCGCGGCACGCCAGGCGCGGGGACTCGCACCGAACTCCGCGCGAAACGCGGCGTTGAAGTTCGACAGGTCGTTGAAGCCGCTCGCGAGCGCGATATCGACGATCTTCGCTTCGTCGTCGGCGGCGAGGCGCAGCGCGGCGGCCCGCAGCCGCGCACGCAGGAGGTACTGGTGCGGCGTCACGCCCGCGACGGCCGAGAACGTACGCAGAAAATAGAATTCGCTCACGCCCGCCGCGGCCGCGAGGCTCGCGAGCGTATGCGGCTCGTCTGGCATTTCGTCGATGAGCCGCAGCGCCGCGACCACGCGCGCCGCCGCGGCGGCGCCCGGCGTCGTGGGCGCGAGCGCGTCCTTGCCGCTCGCCACCACGTGCAGGGTCGCGAGCGCCAGCTCCAGCGCCAGTTCGTCCCACGCTGCGCCGGCCGGTTTGGCCATCTCGGCCATCGCGGCCGCGCTCCCGCGCTCCACGGCGAGCGCATCGGCGCAGGCGCGCGCCACGAGCGGCGCGAG
>DATBXG010000836.1:0-2665 GCA_036514415.1 Paraburkholderia sp. | reverse complement strand
CGGCGGCGGTGCTGGGCGGTATCGGCAACATTCCGGGCGCGATGGTGGGCGGCTTCCTGATCGGGCTGCTGGAGGCGTTCGGCGCGGGCTATGTGTCCTCGCAATGGACCGACGTGTTCGTGTTCGGCGTGCTGATCGCCGTGCTCGTGGTGAAGCCGACAGGATTGTTCGGCGAACGCGTGGTCGAGAGGATGTAAGCGATGCGCGCGCGGGCTCTACGGTCATCCCAGACCTCGTGGGTCGTCGCCGTCGTGCTGATCGCGGCGGCGATTGCGTTGCCGGCGTTCGCGAGCGGCTATCTCGTCGATGTCGGACTCACCATCATCACCTATGCGATTCTCGGTCTAGGGCTCAATATCGTCGTGGGTTACGCCGGGCTGCTCGACCTCGGGTACGCGGCGTTCTTCGCCATTGGTGCGTACACGACGGCGCTGCTCGAAACGCTGCTGCACTTCTCTTTCTGGGCGACGCTGCCGTTCAGTCTCGCGTTCGCGGGCGCTTCGGGCGTCGTGATCGGCTATCCCACATTGCGCCTGCGCAGCGACTATCTCGCCATCGTCACGCTCGGCTTCGGCGAGATCACGCGCATCATCGCCACCAATCTCGACATTACCGGCGGCCCGAACGGGATTTACGGCATCGAGCCGCCGAGCCTGTTCGGCTACGAGTTCAATTCGCCGCGCGCGGTGTACTTGCTGGGCATGGCGTTCTTTGTCGTGGTGCTGGTGTTCGCGGTGCGGCTCGGGCGCTCGCGCCTTGGGCGCGCGTGGACCAGCATCCGCGAGGACGAGGCCGCCGCCGAGGCGGTGGGCGTGCCGACGCTGCGCGCGAAGATGCTCGCCTACGTGATGGGTGCGCTGATCGGCGGTCTCGCGGGCAGCCTCTTCGCCGCGCGCTTCGGCACGATCGACCCCACGGCGTTCACCTATCTGCAGTCGGTCACGATCCTCATCATCGTCGTGATGGGCGGGCGCGGCAGCATTCCCGGCGTGATACTCGGCGCGGTGATCGTGGCGGGGCTGCCCGAGTTGCTGCGCTTCCTGAACCTGTGGCGCATTCTCGGCTTCGCCGTGGCGCTCGTCGTGCTCATGTTGTTGCGCCCGCAAGGGTTGTGGCCCGCGCGCGTGAAGCGCGCCGCGCCGCGCCCGGAAGAGGAGACGGTGGCGCATGAAGCGGAAGCGGCAGAAGCTGCGGGCAAGGAAAGCGCGGTCTCCGTTTCTCTCGCCGACAGCGGCGGCATCGAAGCCGCGGCCGCGCACGAGACGCTGCTGGAAGTGCATGCTCTCGAGCGTCGTTTCGGCGGCGTGCGCGCCATTGGCGGCATCAGTTTCCAGGTGCGCAGCGGCGAGATTCTCGCGCTGATCGGCCCGAACGGCGCGGGCAAGACCACGGTGTTCAACTGCCTGACCGGCGTGATCCGCCCGAGCGGCGGGCGCCTCGTCTGGCGCGGCGAACCGCTTGGCGGCGGCGCGCCGCACCGCAACGTGCATCGCGGCATCGCGCGCACGTTTCAGGGCATCCGGCTCTTCAATCATATGAGCGCGTTCGAGAACGTGTTGATCGGCATGGATCACCGGTTGCATACGCCGCTCGTGGCGGAGCTGGTGGGCACGCGCGCCGCACGCACCGAGGCGGCCGAGCATGGCGCGCTCGGGCAGCGCTGGCTCGATCTCGTGGGGCTGGGCGCGCGCGCGAGCGAATATGCGTCCGACCTGCCGTATGGCGACCAGCGCAGGCTGGAAATTGCGCGGGCGCTCGCGAGCCAGCCGCGCCTCCTGTTGCTCGACGAACCGGCCGCCGGCATGAACCCCACCGAAAAGCACGCGCTGATGGCGCAGATCCGCAGCATACGCGACCTGGGCGTGACGGTGCTGCTAATCGAGCACGACATGGCGCTCGTGATGGGCGTGTCGGATCGCATCGTCGTGATGGATCACGGCGAGATCATCGCCGAGGGCGCGCCCGCGCAAATCCAGAACGACCCCGTGGTGATCGACGCGTATCTCGGCACGGCCGATGAGGACGACGGCCCCGACGCCACGGACGGAGAGAAGTCGCTATGGGGCTAAATGTGGAACCCGGCACGACCGGCAAGCTCCTCGACGTTCGCGACCTGCGCGTGAACTACGGCAACATCGAAGCGTTGCACGGCGTCTCGCTCGATGTCGCGCCGGGCGAGATCGTCGCGCTGCTCGGGGCCAACGGCGCGGGCAAGACCACGACGCTGCGCACCATCTCCGGGCTGCTGCGGCCGCGCGCGGGAAGCATCGCGTTCGAGGGGCAAGCAATGGTCGGGCTGCCGTCGCATCGCATCGTCGCGCTCGGTATCGGGCACGTGCCGGAAGGACGGCGCATTTTCGGCGGGCTCACGGTGGAGGAGAATTTGCGCCTGGGCGGCTATTTATTGCGTCGTGACGCTGGCGCGCTCGATCAGGGAATTGCACAGGCGTACGAAACATTTTCCCGGCTGCGTGAGCGCAAGGATCAGCTCGCCGGCACGCTGAGCGGCGGCGAGCAGCAAATGCTCGCCATTGCGCGCGCGCTCATGCTCAAGCCGAAGCTCGTGCTGCTCGACGAGCCATCCATGGGCCTGGCGCCCAAGCTCGTGCGCGGCATTTTCGAGGTGATCGCGCGCATCAGCAGCGCGGGCACAGCCGTTCTGCTC
>DATBXG010000835.1:0-9393 GCA_036514415.1 Paraburkholderia sp. | reverse complement strand
CAGTACGACATGCATCACCGCGAGCCGAACATCCAGGTGTGGTCGGTGAACACGCGTGGCGATCGCAGCCTCACGCTGCGCCACTTCATGAGCGACAACCGCCACCTCTCGGGCGACACCGACGAAGTCCTGCGCCACATGGCGCGCCTGTGGCAGTTCGACGTGTTCCTCGAAAGCGTGGATGAGAACGGCACGGTCAGAAAGCGCTACGACTGCCGGTACATGCCGCCGCCGGTGCGGGTATAGCCATCTCGCGCTATTTGCCCCCCTCGTCGTACGATTCATATCAGTCATGAGGCCAGCCTGCGGGCTGGCCTCTTTCATTGATGCGCGCACATCGAAGTTGCGATCGACCGTGTGCCGGAGCGCCCGCGCGCGCTAACATACTGCGCCTGTGAACCCGCAGCAAAGGACCGCACGCAGAGGCGGATTTCAAAAGGATGGCGTATGGCATTTGAATGGTTTCGCGGCGTGCGGCCGCTCACGCGCGCCTCGGCGTTGCGCGATGCATTGGCGGGCGTGCAGCTCGCATCGATGAACGTGCCGCAACTGCTTGGCTACGCGCGCATCGCGGGGATGCCTGCGGTCACCGGTCTCTACACGGGCTTCCTGCCGCTCGTTGCGTTCGCACTCTTCGGCGCATCGCGCCATCTCGTGGTCGCCGCCGACTCGGCTACGGCCACCATCTTCGCGAGCCGTCTCACGACCATGGCGACGCCTTCGAGCGCCGAGTATGTCGCGCTCGCGGGCATGACCGCCTTGCTGACTGCCGTGATGCTGCTGATCGCCCGTGCGTTTCGGCTGGGCTTTCTCGCAGACTTTCTCTCACGCACCGTGCTCGCGGGTTTTCTCACGGGCGTAGGTGTGCAGGTGGGCGTGGCGATGCTCGGCGACATGCTCGGCATCAACGTCAATTCGCGCCGCACGGTCTTGCAGATCAAGCAGATCGTCACGCAGTTGCCCGCCATCAACTGGCCGACATTCGCCATTGCCGTGGCCGTCGTGGCCGCCATTCTGATCTTCAAGAAAGCCCGGCCGCGATTGCCCGTGCCGCTCGTCGCGGTGGCGGGCAGCATTGCCGCCAGCGCCGCGCTGAACTTCGCGGGCCACGGGATTTCCGTGATCGGCCCAGTGGAAGGCGGCTTGCCGCGCGTGAGCTTTCCTGCCGTGGACTGGTTTCAGATGATCGACCTGCTGCAGGTGGCGGCGTCGTGCTTCGTCATCATCGTCGCGCAGAGCGCCGCCACGAGCCGCGCATTCGCCGAGCGCTACGGCGAGCGCACCGACGAGGACGTCAATCTCCTCGGCCTTGCGGCCGCGAATGCGGCGGCTTCGATGAGCGGCGCCTTCGTCGTGAACGGCAGCCTCACGCAGACCGCCATGGCCGACCAGGCCGGCGCCCGCAGCCAGTTCGCGCAACTCGTGTTTGCGGGCGTGGTGCTCGTCGTGCTGCTGTTCTTCAGCCGCCTGCTGCAATACCTGCCTCATTGCGTGCTGGCTGCGATCGTCTTCACGATTGCTGTGGGGCTCGTGAACATCCGCCAGTTGATCGACATTCGCCGCGAAAGTCCCGGTGAATTCTGGCTTGCGGTGACGACGGCGATCGCCGTCGTCGGCATCGGCGTGGAGAATGGCATCCTGATCGCGATTGGCCTTTCGCTGCTGCGTCACGTGCGCCATAGCTACCGGCCGCACACGATGGTGCTCGTGCCGAACGAGGAGGGGCACTGGCTGCCCGAGCCCGCGCAAGCGGGCCAGCTCACGGCGCCGGGGCTGATCGTCTATCGCTTCGGCGCGGACCTGTTCTATGCGAACGACCACCTGTTCGTCGACGAGCTGCGCATGCTGATCGACCGCGCGCCGGCGCCCGTGCATTGCCTGCTCGTGGACGCGGCGGCGATTACCGATCTCGATTATTCCGCGGGGCGCGCCGTGATCGACCTTTGCGCGGAGCTCGCGGACCGGGGCGTGAAGGTGATTTTCGGGCGCGTGAACCGCTATCTGCTCTCGGACATGGACCGGCACGGCATTACGCCCGTGGTAGGCCGAGCGAATATCTTCCCGACGCTGCACGAGGCGCTCGCGGCGGTGCGTCCCGAACTGGGATCGCGCACGGATGTCTGATGGGCATGTAGCCATGCTACAGGCCGCCTCACCATGTAGTGGCGAAAACAGGTGAAGCAGCTACATAATAACGTCCAGAAAAACCCCGATTGTCCGTTGGAATTCGCCGCTGCTATTGTGCGGCTCAAGCGCTGTGGAAGCGCTTCCACCCCAACCCGATCCGGCAGCGCAGACGAGGTGCGCCGGCGTTTCCCGCGCAGGAGGCTTCGTGACCCAGGACACCGCTGCTTTGCCGCATTCCACCGCCGCAGCCACCGACGATCTGTTCACGCCGCCCGCCAGCTCGGCGCTGTGGCGTAGCGACTTCCTTCTCGGCGCGGCCACGGCTTCGTACCAGATCGAGGGTGCCATCCACGAGGACGGGCGACTGCCGTCGATCTGGGACACGTTCAGCGCCACCCCGGGCAAGGTGCTCGCTGGCGACACGGGCGCTGTGGCCTGTGACCACTATCACCGCTGGGAGGCCGATCTCGACCTGCTCGAGCGCCTGAACTTCGAGGCGTACCGCTTTTCGATCGCGTGGCCGCGCGTGATGGACGAGGCGGGGCGGCCCAATGCCAAAGGCATCGCGTTCTACAAGCGTCTGCTGGAGCGCCTGAGGGAAAAGGGCGTGCGCACCTTTGCCACGCTCTACCACTGGGACCTGCCCCAGCATCTGGAAGACCGCGGCGGCTGGCTCAACCGCGACACCGCGTACCGCTTCGCCGACTATGCAGACCTCATGAGCCGCGAACTCTCCGGCCTCGTCGACGCGTGGATGACGCTCAACGAGCCGTGGTGCTCGGCGTACCTCGGCTACGGCAACGGCCACCATGCGCCGGGTCTCGCGAATGGCCGCTACGCCACGCAGGCCATGCATCATCTGCTGCTCGGGCACGGCCTTGCGAGCGCCGTGCTGCGCGCGAACGATCCGGGCTCGACCAAGGGCATCGTGGCGAACGTGGGCCGCGGCACGCCCGATTCATCCTCGCCGGAAGATGTGCGCGCGGCGCGCCGCTTCGAGGTGCAGCACAACGCTTGGATTCTCGATCCGCTGCTCAAGGGCGCGTATCCCGCAGAGCTGTTCGAGCTGTGGCCGGGCACCGAGCCGCTCGTGCTCGAAGGCGATATGAAGACCATCGCGGCGCCGCTCGATTTCCTCGGCATCAACTACTACTTCCGCACCAACGTGAAGAGCGACGGTGCGCATGGCTTCGTCGACGTGCCGCTGAAGGACGTCGAGCGCACGCAGATGGGGTGGGAGGTGCATCCCGACGGGCTGCGCGACCTGCTGACCGGTTTCGCGCGCACGTATGAAAACCTGCCGCCCATCTACATCACCGAGAACGGCATGGCCTCGGACGACCGCGTGAGCGACGGCGCGGTGAACGACACGCAGCGCATCTCGTTCCTCAAGCGCCATCTCGCCGCAGTGGATGCCGCGATCAAGGCCGGCGTGGATGTGCGCGGCTACTTCGTCTGGTCGCTGCTCGACAACTTCGAATGGGCCTTCGGCTATGAACGGCGCTTTGGCGTCGTGCACGTCGATTACGACACGCAGGTCCGCACGCCCAAGCGCAGCGCGGAACTCATCGCGCATTTCATCGCGCAGCGGCGCGCGCTCGATGGTGCATGAAGGCACGACGAGGCGTTCGACGAGGGTTACCGAGCAAGGGCAACATCTAGCGTGACAACCACGGCATGGCATGCGACGCTCGGGCATGCCGCCTGACACGCCGTGGCCGCGGAACATCCAGACCAAGAGCTTTGCAGACCAACCCGGAGCAACCGGCGCCCTGCATGGGACCGGTGCTAAGCGTTGAACCGCTAACTCCGGATCGACAGGAGACGCAATGAAGCACAATGCACCCGTTCTGCGCGGCATCGTGGCCGCTCTCGCGCTGGCCGGCGCACTCGCGGCCCACGGCGCGGAGCCGCTCAAGGCCAACGTGATTCACTGGTGGACGTCGGGCGGCGAGTCGGCCGCGATCAAGCAGTTCGCGCTCGCCTATGATCAGGCGGGTGGCAAGTGGGTGGACAACGCGATCGCCGGCGGGGACCAGGCGCGTGCAACGGCAATCAACCGCATCGTGGGCGGCGATCCGCCCACCGCTGCGCAGTTCAACACGTCGAAGCAATTTCACGATCTCATCGATCAGGGACTTCTGAACAATGTCGATGCGGTCGCAACGAAGGAGAACTGGAGCGGCACCTTCCCCGAATCGATCCTCAGCGCGATCAAGGTCAATGGGCACTACTACGCGGCGCCCGTGAACATCCACATGCAGGACTGGTTCTTCTATTCGAAGCCCGCATTTGCCAAGGCCGCAATCAAGAGTGAACCGCAGAATTTCGATGAACTGTTCGCCGATCTCGACAAGCTCAAGGCGGCTGGCCTGATTCCGCTCGCGCTGGGCGGCCAGGCCTGGCAGGAGAAAATCACCTTCGACGCGATCTTCGCCGATATGGATCGCGATCTCTACATGAAGGTCTACCGCGACCGCGACGCGAACGCCGTGAATTCGCCTGCGTTCCGCAACGTCCTCACGACCTTCAAGCGGTTGCATAATTACGTGGATCCGGGCTCGCCGGGCCGCAACTGGAACGACGCCACGGCGCTCGTCATTTCCGGCAAGGCGGGCATGCAGATCATGGGCGACTGGGCGAAGGGCGAGTTTTCGGCGGCAAACCAGGTGGCGGGCAAGGACTTCGGATGCTTCCCCGGTTTTCCGAAGTCTCCGTACATGATCGCCGGCGACGTGTTCGTGTTCCCGAAGACGGACAACGCCGAGCAGGTCAAGGCCCAGCAACTGCTCGCCACGGTGATGACGTCGCCCGCCGCGCAGGTCGCGTTCAACCAGCGCAAGGGCTCGATCCCGATCCGCCCGGACGTGGATACCGCGGGCTTCGACATCTGTGCGAAGGAGGGTATGGCGCTCATGAAGGACAAGTCGCGGCAACTGCCGAACCCGGAAATGCTGATTCCGCCTGATGTGCAGGGCGCGCTCCAGGATGTCATCACGAACTTCTGGAACAAGAACCAGTCTGCCGAGGACGCGCAGAAGGCCTTCGCCACGGCAATCAGGAGCTGAGCGCAACCATGTACGCCGCCAAGCTGCACCCGGCCAGGCGTCAAGCGGGGCAAACCCATGGCGCGCGCCCCGCGCGCCGGCGCCTCTCGCTCGCCGCCTGGATCGCGCTCGCGCCGATGGCGGCGACCGTCCTCTTCGCGTATCTCGGCACCATGCTGTGGACGGCGCGCGTCTCGCTCAGCTTCTCGCGCTCGCTGCCGTCCAACACGTTCGCGGGCGTGACGCAGTACGTGCGGCTCTTCCAGAACGACCGCTGGATCCTGTCGCTGCAGAATCTCGTGATCTACGGCGCATGCTTCATCGCGGCGTGCCTCGTGATCGGGCTTCTGCTCGCGATCTTCATCGACCAGCGCGTGGCGGCCGAAGGCGCGCTGCGCACCGTGTTTCTCTATCCCTATGCGATGTCGTTCGTCGCAACGGGGCTCGTGTGGCAGTGGATCCTCAATCCCGAACTCGGCGTGCAGGCCGTGCTGCGGCACATGGGATTCGAGCACGCGAGTTTCGACTGGATCGTCACGCAGCGCTTTGCGATCTATACGCTCGTGATCGCCACCGTGTGGCAGGCCTCGGGCCTCGTGATGGCGCTGATGCTCGCGGGCCTGCGCGGCATCGACGACGAGATCTGGAAAGCGGCGCGCCTCGACGGCATCCCGCGCTGGCGCGTGTACGCGAGCATCGTCGTGCCGATGCTCAAGACCTCGCTCTCCACGGCATTCGTGCTGCTCTTCGTGATGGTCGTGAAGCTCTACGACGCCGTAGTCGCGATGACACAGGGCGGACCCGGCACGGCAAGCGAGGTGCCCGCAAAATTCATCATGGACTATCTGTTCAATCGCGCGAACATCGGGCTCGCTTCGGCGGCGTCAATCGTGCTGCTCGCCACCGTGCTCGCGATTCTTGCGCCGTTCTTCTACGCGCGCAGTCGCGCGGCGCTCAAAGGAGACCGGGCATGAGCACACCGCTTGCCGATCCGCTGCAAGGCGCACCGGCTCCGGCGCGGCGCGCGCAAAGAGGGCGCAAGCCCCGCAGCCGCTTTACGCCGGCGCGGCTCGGCGTCTACGGGTTTCTCTTCACTGCGGCGCTTTTCTTCCTGCTGCCGCTCTATGTGATGCTCGTGACTTCGGTCAAGCCGATGGACGAGATCCGTCTCGGTCATCTGCTTGCGCTGCCGATGCATTTCACGCTCGCCCCGTGGCGCGATGCGTGGTCCTCCGCCTGCACGGGCCTCGCTTGCGACGGCATTCGCGTGGACTTCTGGAATTCGGTGCGCATCGTCGTGCCAAGCACGTTCCTGTCGATCGCCGTCGGTGCGGTGAATGGCTACGCGCTGTCGTTCTGGCGGCCGCGCGGCGCGGGGGTGCTGTTCGGCATCCTGCTCGCTGGTGCGTTCATTCCGGTGCAGGTCATGGTCTATCCGCTCGTGCGCGTGCTGGCCTTCGTGCATCTCTTCAGTTCGCTGGCTGGCATCGTCGTGATCCATACGATCTTCGGCATGCCGATCATGACGCTGCTGTTTCGCAATTACTACGCGTCGTTGCCTCAGGAACTCTTCAAGGCGGCGCGCATCGACGGCGGCGGGTTCTGGCGCATCTTCGCGCAGCTCATGCTGCCGATGTCGGTGCCCATCATCGTCGTGGCCATCATCATGCAGGTCACAGGCATCTGGAACGACTACATACTCGGTCTCGTGTTTGCCGGCACGAAAAACCTGCCGATGACGGTGCAGCTCAACAACATCATCAACACGACGACCGGCGAGCGAATCTACAACGTCAACATGGCCGCGACGATCCTCACGTCGGCCGTGCCGCTCGCGATCTATTTCATCTCGGGACGCTGGTTCGTGCGCGGCATCGCGTCGGGCGCGGTGAAAGGCTAGGAGCAGGGCATGGGCAATCTCGCGAACGTTTCCGTACGCAATCTGCGCATCGAACTCGGCGCCAACACGGTGATCGACGAACTCGATCTCGACGTGCGCGCAGGCGAATTCGTCGTGCTGCTCGGGCCTTCGGGCTGCGGCAAGTCGACGTTGCTGCACAGCATTGCGGGCCTCGTCGACGTGACCGACGGCAGCATCGAGATCGGTGGCGAAGACATGACGTGGGCCGATCCGAAGGATCGCGGCGTGGCGCTCGTGTTCCAGTCGTATGCGCTCTATCCGACGATGAACGTGGAGCGCAATCTCTCGTTCGCACTGCGTATCAACGGCACGCCGAAGGCGGAGATCGACCGCCGCGTGAAGCGCGCTGCCGAGATGCTGCAACTCGGGCCGCTGCTCCTGCGCAAGCCGGCCCAGCTCTCGGGCGGCCAGCGTCAGCGCGTGGCGATCGGGCGCGCGCTCGTGCGCGAGGCAGACGTGTTCCTGTTCGACGAACCGCTTTCGAACCTCGACGCCAAGCTGCGCACCGAGTTGCGCCGCGAGCTGAAGCAGTTGCACCAGCAACTGGGTGCAACGATGATCTACGTGACGCACGATCAGGTCGAGGCGATGACGCTCGCCACGCGCATGGCCGTGATGAAGGGTGGGGCGATCCAGCAGTTCGGCACGCCGGCCGAGGTCTACGCGCGGCCCGAGAACCTCTTTGTCGCGACCTTCCTTGGCGCGCCGCCGATGAACCTGCTGCGCGGCAGGCTCGAAGCCGACGAAGGCCGGTTGCGCTTTCGCGGGCAGGGCCTCGACGTGGATGTCTCGGCGTACGCATTCAAGGGCACGCCCGATCCGACGCGCGCATGCGTGCTCGGCGTACGCCCGGAGGACGTGCATGCGGGCCGCGCGGTGCGCCCGCACGAAGCGGCGTGGGAAGGGCGCTTGACGCTCGTCGAGCCCATGGGCAATCATCGTGTCGTGTGGATCGAATATCAGGGGGCGCAGATCGCGTCGATCGATCAGGACAAGACGCCGCTTTCGAGCGGAGCAGCGGTGCCGTTTTCCATCGACGGCGCGCATGTTTCGCTGTTTGACGAAGAGACGGGCGCACGCATCTGATGGACACAACCAGCAACAAGAGAGAGACCAGGAACGTGGCGACCCTGAAAGACGTAGCGGCGCTGGCCGGCGTAGGCCTTTCGACAGCCTCGCGCGCGATATCGGGCAACGGTCCGGTGTCGGCGGAGGCGGCCGCGCGCGTGCAGGCCGCAATCGAGCAGCTCAATTTCCGGCCTTCGTCGATCGGCCGGGCAATGGCCACGAAGCAGCTCGGCATCATCGGCATTTTCGTGCCTACCTTTTTCGGCTCGTACTACGGCACCATCCTGAAGGAAACGGATACGCAGTTGCGCGCCGTGCGGCGTCACGTGGTGGTGGCCACGGGTTGCGGCGAGGCTTCGCCGCGCGAGCAGGCCATCGAGGCGGTGCGCTTCCTGATTGGACGCGACTGCGACGGCGTGGTGGTCATCAGCCACGATCTCTACGACGACGATTTGCAGATGCTGCACTCCATGCACCCGCGCATGGCTTTCCTGAACCGCTCATTCGATCAGTTGCCCGAAGCATCGTTCTGCGCCGACCACTTTCACGGCGGCGAGTTGGCGGCCCGCACGCTCATCGAGCATGGCCATCGCGAGCTTGCGGTGATCGGCGGCCCGTCCACGTCATCGGATAATGCGGCGCGTCTGCACGGCTTTTTCGCGGAACTCGCGCGCCATGGCATCGAACGCAAGACCGTGCCGCATATCGTGTCGGACTTCTCGCCGGAAGGCGGCTATCTCGCGGCCGGTACGCTCATGGAGCGCAAGCACCGCTTCACCGGGCTCTTCTGCGCGAACGACACGATGGCCATGAGCGCGCTCGCGCGCCTGCAGCAAGCCGGGTTGCGCGTGCCCGAAGACGTTTCGGTGATCGGCTACGACGACGATTACTCGGCGGCCTACATGGCGCCCGCGCTGACCTCGGTGCACATTCCGACTGCCGAACTCACGCGCAACGCGGTGCGCTGGCTCATCAACCAGTGCTACGGCACGCAGTGGCCGATCGAGCGCACGTTCCCGGTGAGCGTCACGATGCGCGATTCGGTGGCGCGGGCAAAGTGACGTATCCGGTGACGGGCGAGGCGACCCGTCCGGCAGGTGCGTGCGCAGGTAGGTGAATCTGGCGCGAGTTCGCGTAAAATCGATCTCGTTCCCCATCCCCGCAACTCATCGTCATGCCCGCGCAAGATCCGGCTGGTTCCGTCAAGAAAGAAGAGGGCGTCGCCGTCAT
>DATBXG010000834.1:0-6301 GCA_036514415.1 Paraburkholderia sp. | reverse complement strand
ACTTCTTCTTCGATTTGCGACCACGCGGCCGTGGAAATCGGCGCCAGCTCGCGATGGAGGTTATTCATACCGGGTTGCTCCTTTGAGGGATCCGATGGCGAGCGAGCCGTCCGCGGAGGCCGCGGCGGCAGGCTCGGTTGTCGTTACTGACGGGTTCGCGGCGCTCACGTCGACGCCAGGCGCGGCGTCCGGGTCGACTTCGGCGAGCGCTTCGAGCAGCGGCTGCGACGGCACGAAGAACAGGCCGCCCGTCACGGCGCGGCTGAAGTCGAGCAGCCGGTCGTAGTTGCCGGGCGGCAGGCCGACGAACATGTTTTCGAGCATCTGTTCGATCGGCGCGGGCGAGCGCGCGTAGCCGATGAAGTAGGTGCCGAATTCGGCCGAGCCAGGCCGGCCGAACGGCATGTTGTCGCGCAGGATCTTGATCTCGTTGCCCGCGTCGTCTGCGAGCGTGGTGAGCGAGCTGTGCGACCAGCTGGGCTTCACGGCTTCGTCCAGTTCGATGTCCTGGAGCTTGGTGCGCCCGATGATGTGCTCCTGCGCCTCCACGGAAAGCGCGTTCCAGCCTTTCATGTCGTGCAGGTACTTTTGCACGAGCACGTAGCTGCCGCCGCAGAATTCGGGGTCCTCGTTTTCGCCGATCACGGTGAAATGGACCGCTTCGTTGCCCGTGGGATTCTCGGTGCCGTCGACGAAGCCGATCATCGCGCGCATGTCGAAATTGCGAAAGCCGTGCACTTCGTCCACGGTCGTGACCGCGCCTTCCAGGCGCGTCATGAGCTGCGTGGCCAGCTCGAAGCACAGGTCGGTTGCGTCGGCGCGTATGTGCAGCAGAATGTCGCCCGGCGTGGCGACGGCCTTGCGTTCGCCGGTGCCGAATTCGCGGAACGGGTGCAGCGCGGCCGGGCGCGGCTCGCCGAACAGCTTGTCCCAGGCGTCGGACGAAAAGCCCACCACGCACGAGAGATTGCCGGCCGGCACGCGCTTGCCGACCGCGCGCACGAGGTTGGCGACGTCGGCGCACCAGGCGCGCACCGTGGCGCGGCTCGCGGCGTCCTCGTTGACGGTCGCAACGATGAAGAAGGCGTTGCGCGTGACGGCGCTGGAGACGGACTGCGGTTCCTGCATAGGTGAGGCCGGCGTCATGATGATCTGGGTGTCGCTAGAGAGTCGGGCTGGGGAGCGGGGCGGGAATTCTGCTGCGCCCGCATAGTTTAGCCAAACTCGCCGAAAAGGGCCGTTTGCAGGCGAGTGGCCAGCCGTGCGACGATAGTCGGCGTCAAGCGCTCTGCGCCAACTCCGGATCGACAGGAGACACACCATGTGGGACCACACCGAACATGAAGGCTTCGAGATCTGGGTGCTGCCGATTCCGGCGTTCGGGCCGCGCTCGCCCGAGCCGCTGTTCCACTACAGCGGCTACATTTGCCGCCACGGCGCGGACGCCCACGTCGAAGGGCGCAGCGTGCGCTTTCACGACATGATGCGCAATTACACGGGCTCCGACGCCGCGCTCGACGCCGCCTACGCGGACGCGCGCAAGCGCATCGACCGCTTCCATGCCACGGGAAGCTGGGGCGAGAGCCCGGCCTGAGCCTTCGGTTGCCCCTTCAGCGGCCCCCCTGCACGATCAGCTTGACCGGCCGCCCTTCGCAGCCCACTGCGCCCGGCAAGGTGAGCGTGCGCCAGCTCGCAGGCTGGTCGGGCGAGGTGAGGTCGGTGACGGCGTCGAAGTCGGTGGTATAGGTCGCGAGCACGTTGAACGGCCAGGACCCGCGGCGCAGCCGCTCGTGCACGAGCGAGCCGACCCAGACCGGCGTGGGCTCCCCGTCGTTGGCTTTGCCGTCGCCGTTCCCAGTGTGACGCGGCGCGAGCGCGTAGCCCGACGGCCAGAAGCGCAGCACGTCGCGCCGGCTGCCCGGCTCGCCCGCGTCGCCCGCATCGTCCTTGACGCCAGGCAGGTGGGCCCGGGCGAACACGAGGGGCGAGGGCAGGCCGTTGTTCAGCTTGGGCAGGAGCGGCAGCGTCATCACGTCCACGTTCGGTGCGACGAGCGATAGCACGCTCCTCAGCGTGATCTGCGGACCCTCGGTCCAACCCGCGTCACGCAGCGCCGCGCGCAGGTCGTCGGCGCCTGCGGCCCACTGGATCGTCATCGGCTCGCGGCGCGTGCCTTTCATGTCGAAGCGATAGCACGCAAGCGTCTTCCACAGCGAGTCGCTCCACTGGAGCTGCGTGACGACGACGGGCGCCGTCGCGGAGGCCGTCGTGGGCGGCGCGCTTGCGCGTCCGGGCGCGACCGTCTGCAGCAGGAACGCGGCGACCAGCACAAGCAGCACGATGGGCGGCACGAACGCGCGCTGCGGCGGCCGCTTGGGATAGCGCCAGAGCGTAGTGAGCACCACGACCGCCACCCAGATCGAGGCGAAGGCTGCGCCGCCAATGGCGTCCGAGAACAGGAAGCGGTCGAAGTAGAGCCCCGCGAACGCCACGGACACAACGATCGCATTGCCGAGCGCCGCGACGAGCGCGGCCTCGAGCATGCTCGCGCGGCGCACGAGCAGGAACATCACGAAGCCGTAGACGATCACCATCGACGCCACGCGGTCGCTCGGGAACACATAGGCTTCGAGACTGACGCCGCCGCGCGGCGCAGCGTGGTGGATCACGAAGCGCAGGATGAGGATGAGCAGTTGCGAAACGCCGGCCGCGATCATCCAGTAAGCGATGGTGCGCCAGCGCCGCTCCAGCAGCATCCAGATGCTCGCGGTCGCGATGAGCGCCGCGAGCGTCCACGTGCTGCCGAGCGTTTCGACGCGCGCGAGCACCGCGTCGGCCCACGTGGTGCGGACCGACTGGAGGAACTGGCGCACCGACTGGTCGAGCTGCACGAGCGGCGCGCCGCGCAGCACATTGCCGAGCACATACGAGAACACGGCCGCGCAGACAGGCACGAGGCCCGTGATCACTATGACCGGGAGGAGCGCGGGCTGCGCCGGGTCGAGCAGGCGGGCGATCCGCCGCGAGGCGGGCCCGGGATGCTGCGCTGCCCACTGCGCCGCGCCGCGCCGCGACGCGCCGGCCCAGTTGTCGATGTGCAGGAGCAGCATGCGCACGAAGCGCCAGATGAGCCAAACCGCGAGCGCGACGATGCCGATGACGACGACGAGCCGGAACGACACCGCGCCCGCGAGCTGGAGCGAGGCGCCGAACACGACGCCCGGTACGATGTGCGCGGGCGCCCAGATGAGCGCGGAGACCACGTTCATCACGAAGAAGCGCATGGGCGTCATGCCGGCCATGCCCGCGACGATCGGCACCACGGCGCGCAGCGGCGCGATGAAGCGCGCGAGGATCACGCTGCGCGCGCCGTGGCTCACGAAATAGGCCTGCGCGCGCTCGAGAATGCCGGGGTGGCGGCTGAACGGCCACATCTGCGCGAGCGAGCCGCGGTAGCGATGGCCGATCCAGAAGCTCACGCCGTCGCCTGCCACGGCGCCCGCGATCGCCCACGCGAAGAGCCAGCCCAGATTGATCGTGCCCGTGGCCGCGAACGCGCCCGCGATGAACATCGCCGTGCTGCCGGGGATGAAGGTGCCGATGAACGCGAGCGATTCGAGGAAAGAGGCGACGAAGACAAAGGCGAGCGTCCACGTGGCATGCGCGGCGAGCAGGTGCAGCAGATGATCGTAGGCGTGCTCCATCGGCGGGGCGGGTTCATGTTTGGCGCTCGCGCGAGGGGGCGCGAGGTTGGGCGGATGCCGGTGCGCGATTGGCCGGAAGCGGCGCGCGGGGCCTTCAGGCGCAATATAACCGGGCGCGCGCAACTACGTGCGGCGAGAGGCCGTGCGTCAGGGCGGTGCGGGAAGCGGGGAGGCGGCGCGCATGGGCGCCGTTTGGCGATGGTGGTGCCGCGTCGCGCCCGGGATGAATCAGATAACGCGTTTATCCTTCAGCTCAGCCAGCTTCTCCGCCGAATAACCGAGTGCCGACTGCAAGACCGCCTGCGTGGCTTCGCCCAGTTGCGGCGGCGCGTGCCGCACGGGCATGCGCTCGCCGTCGAAGCGCCATGGCGGCGCGAGCACCGGGGTCGTGCCGCTTTCGGTATGCGGATGCGGCTGCTGCGTGACGAGCCCGCCCTGCGTGGCGCGCGGCGAAAGCAGCGCCTCGCGCAAGCCTGCCACTTCTCCGCAGGGAATGCCCGCGCGCGCGAGCCGTTCGAGCAGCAACGCACGCGGCCGGCTGCCCAGCTCGCGCGTAAGCTCGGGCACGAGCGTTTCGCGGTTCTGCCCGCGCAGGATGTTGGTCTTGTAGCGCGCGTCGCCGGCGAGGTCGGGGCGCTCGATCACCTCGCGGCAAAAGCGCTCGAACTGCGCGTTGTTGCCAACCGTGATGACGAGCGGACCATCCGCCGCATCGAACACGCCATACGGCACGATCGACGGATGCGCATTGCCGTAGCGCGGCGGGTCCTCGCCGATCAGCAGCGCTTCGAGCCCGTAGTAAGCCGTGATCATGAGGCCGCAATCGAACAGCGCCATTTCGATGTGGCGCCCGCGCCCGGTGCGCTCGCGTTCGTAGAGCGCCGCGAGCATCGCCTGCGCCGAATACATGCCGGTGAACAGATCGACGGCGGCGACGCCGAACTTCAAGGGCGCCTGGTCCGCTTCGCCGTTCATCGCCATCAGGCCCGTTTCGCCCTGCACGACAAGGTCGTAACCGGGGCGCTGCGCTTCGGGACCGGTGCGGTCGTAGCCGGAAATCGAGCAATAGATGAGCCGCGGATTCTCCGCGCTCAGCTGCTCATAGCCGAGGCCGAGTTTTTCCATGCCGCCGAACCTGAAATTCTGAACGAGGATATCGCTGGTCTTCGCAAGCTCGCGCACGATCTGCTGGCCTTCGGGCGTTTGCAGATCGAGTGTGATCGAACGCTTGTTGCGGTTCACGCTGTTGAAGTACGCGGTTTCGGTCTTGCCCACGCGCACACCCCAGTCGCGCGTGTCGTCGCCGCGCTCGGGATGCTCGATCTTGATGACTTCCGCGCCAAGGTCGCCGAGCACCATCGCGCTCCAGGGTCCCGCCAGTACGCGCGACAGATCGAGAACGCGTACGCCTGACAGCGGCAGGCCTTTGTTGTCGCCTTGCATGAGCAAGTCTCCTGGTTCGTTGTGGAGGCAAGGGTGTGCCTTCGCCTCCTCATACTGGCTCAGGCCGCCACGCGCGCCAACGCGATATAGCGTGCGAGATGATGATCCTCGTCTCCAAGCTGATGATCGATCATCACGAGTCGCTTCGCGTAGTGCGCGAGCGGCAACTCCCACGTCATGCCAATGCCGCCGTGCAGCTGGATCGCCTCTTCGGCCACGCGCGCGCCGATGCGCCCGATCGTGTACTTCGCCGCCGAAAGCGCGCGCTCGCGCTGCGCGCGCGGCGCGTCGATGGCCGCTGCCGCGTTGATGACCGCCGAGCGCGCCTGCTCGATTTCGAGCAGCACGTCCGCCATGCGATGCTGCAGCGCCTGGAAGCTGCCGATGGCCGCGCCGAACTGCTTGCGCGTGCGCAGGTACTCGAGCGTAAAGTCGCGCGCAACGTCCATTGCGCCCACGGCTTCCGCCGCGAGCGCGACGAGGCCGTAACCGCGCGCATGCTCGAGCGTCGCGAAGCCGCTGCCCTGCGCGCCGACGAGCGCGTCGGCGCCCAGCCTTACGTTGTCGAGCGTCACTTCGGCCGCACGTCCGCCGTCGATCCTGCGATAGCCGCGCACGCTCACGCCCGCAGCATCGCGCGGCACGAGGAAGAGCGAGATGCCGGCTTCGTCGAATTCTCCACCGGGGTTGTCAAATGCGGTGCGCGCCGAAACGAGCAGCACGTCCGCATGCTCCGCGTGCTGCACGACGCCTTTCGCGCCTTGCAGCACCCAGCCTGAGCTGTCCTTTTCCGCGCGCGTCGTGACGCGTGCGTCCTCATAGTGCGAGCCCGGCTCGTCGTGCGCGAGCGCGGCGATTTGCGTACCGTCGATCAGCGACGCGATGCGCGCGCGCTGCGCGTCGCTGCCCGCATGCGCGAGCGCGCGGCCGACGATCAGCGTATCGAGGAACGGCTCGACCACGAGCCCTCGCCCGAGCGCTTCGAACGCGACGGCGACATCGAAGCCCGCGCCGCCAAAGCCGCCATCGGCCTCGTCGAACAGTGCGCCGATCACGCCGAGTCCGGCGAAACGCTGCCACATGTCGGCACTGAAACCTGCCGTGGAGCGCGCGATTGTATCGCGTGTATTGAATCCGTATTGTTCGGCGACGAA
>DATBXG010000833.1:0-6067 GCA_036514415.1 Paraburkholderia sp. | reverse complement strand
CGTTGTCGCCGGCCCAGCCCATGAACAGCATGTCGTGCTGGCCTTGCTTCGCCTCCTTGATCAGCTCGCCCCATTCGATCACTTTCACCTGCGCCTTCACGCCGATTTTGGCGAGATCGGCCTGCAGCAACTCTGCGCCGGCTTTCGGATTCGGATTCAGCACGCTGCCGTTCGGGCGCACCCAGATCGTCGTGGAGAAGCCGTTGGCGTAGCCCGCGTCGGCGAGCAGTTGCTTCGCCTTCGCCGGGTCATACGGATACGGCTGGATCGACTTGTCGTAGCCCCATGTGATGGGCGGCCAGGGATTCGTCGCGGGCGTGGCCGTATTGTCGAAGATCGCCTTGAGGTAGGTCGTGCGGTCGAACGCCATGTTCAGCGCCTGGCGCACCTTCTGGTTGTCGAGCGGTTTCTTCTGCGTGTTGAGCGCGACGAACGCCGTCATGAACGCGGGCGTCTCGACCACCTTGAGCGCGTTGTCCTGCTTCGCGGCCGCCACGTCCTGCGGCTTGGGCGAGAGCGCAATCTGGCATTCGCCGGCCTTCACCTTCTGGGCGCGCACGGCGGCGTCGGGCGTGATCGCGTAGATCAGGCGGTCCACCTTCGGCTTCTGCCCCCAGTAGGCCGGGTTCACGTCGTAGCGGATCAGCGCGTCCTTCGTGTAGCTCTTGAGCGCGAACGGGCCCGTGCCCACCGGCTTCGCGTTGAGGTCGATCTGCTTGCCGGCCTTCAGCAGCAGGTCGGCGTACTCGGACGAATAAATCGACGCGAAGCCCATGGTGAGGATCGAGAGGAACGTGGCGTTCGGCTCGTTGAGCTCGAACTTCACCGTGTTTGCGTCGACCTTCGTGACCGACTTCACGAGCTTCACGAGCCCCATCGACTGCGCGTGCGGGAAGCCGCTCGCGCCAGCCACCTTGTGCCACGGATTGTTCGCGTCGAGCATGCGGTCGAACGTGAAGACCACGTCGTCGGCGTCGAGCGTGCGCGTGGGTTTGAACCATTCGGTCGTCTGGAACGGCACGTTGGAGCGCAGATGGAACGTGTAGGTGAGGCCGTCGGCGCTCACTTCCCACTTGTCCGCGAGCGCGGGCACGACCTTCTTTTGCGCTTCGTCGTAGGCCACGAGCGAATTGAAGATGACGTCGGCGGACGCGTTGGTCGTGACGAGCGAGTTGAACTGCACGACGTCGAAGCCGTCGGGGCTCGACTCGGTACAGACCGTCAGCGGTTTGGCGAGCGCGGGCGTGGCCGCGAACGCGCACGCGGCGCCAAGCGCGGTCGCGAGCACGAAGGCTGGCACGAGCGTGGGCACAAGCGCGGGCACGGTGGGCGAGGTGAAGCGCATGGGATCTCCGTGGTTATCTGATGAAGCGCGGTGGCGGGCGGCGCGCCGTTTTCATGGGGTCCTGGAGAGGCGAGAGGCCTGGAGGCGCGTCCGGACGAGCCAAGCTTAGCGAAGGGAAATTGCCGGGACAACAATTTAATCCACATACCCATATGGCATGCGGACCCGGCGCGCGGGCCGGCGTGCGCCCCGTGCGCTTCGCAGGCAAGCCTCAGTGGCTCGCCGTGCGCGGCTTGCGCGGCGCGTTCTCGAACGCGCGGTCGTAGACCCAGCGCGGCAGCGCGCGCAGCAGCATGGCGGCCACGCGCATCGGCCAGGGGAACACCGCGAACGACGTGCCGCGCGCAATGGCTTGTGCGGTCTTCGCGGCGAAGCGGTCGGCGTCCATCAGGAAGGGCATGCGGTAGGGGTTCTTCGCGGTCATCGGCGTGCGGATGTAGCCCGGCGCGATGGTGACCACGGGCACGCCGAACGGCCGCATTTCCACGCGCAGCGCTTCGAGATAGGCGAGCGCCGCGGCCTTTGAGGCGCTGTACGCGCCCGAGCCCGGCAAGCCCCGCACGCCGGCCACGCTCGCGATGCCCACGAGCGTGCCGCGCCTCGCCTGGGCCATGGCCGTTGCGAACGGCTCGAACGTGGCGACCATGCCGAAGTAGTTGGTGTCCATCACGTCGCGGAACGTGGCGAGGTCGCCTTCGCCCGTCAGCGCACCGCGGCTCACGCCTGCGTTGGCGATCACGATGTCGGGCAGGCCATGCTGCGCGATGAAGTCGCGCGCGGCGGCGGCGAGCGCATCGGCGTCGCGCACGTCGGCGGGATAGATGGAGACGGGGTGATCGGGGTGGGACTGCCGGAAGCCGGCGAGGGCCTCGCCGCGGCGCGCGACGAGCCCGAGGAGGGCGCCGCGCCGCGCGTACTCGGCGGCAAGCGCGGCGCCAATGCCGCTCGACGCGCCGGTGATGAAGACCTTCAGCGGCGCGCCTGGCATTACATCTTCTTCGCGCGGATTTGCGAAATGATGAAGTCCATCACCTGGAGCGTGCCCGGCAGCGCCTTGTCTTCCGGTGCCTGGATCATGGCCGGGCCGGTCTCGTACTTGCCCTGGATGGCGATGGTCGGCACGCCGTCGATCTTGTAGGAATCGAGCAGGGCCTTGTCACGCTGCAGCGCGCTCTGCGTCGAGAACGAGCTGTACGCTTCCATGTACTTCTTCGGATCGACGCCTTGCGTGGCGAGGAACTTCGCCTGCTCTTCCGGCGTGAGCAGGTAGTTCTTGTTCACGTGGATTTCGTGGAACACGACCGGCGTGAGCTTCTGGGCGAGGCCGAGCGCGTCGAGCGCGTAGTACATCTTCGAGTGCGGGATGAAATCGTCACGGAATGCCACCGGCACGCGCCTGAACACGACGTCTGGACCCTGCTTCTTGACCCACGCTTCGAGATACGGGTCGAACGCGTTGCAGTGCGGGCAGCCGTACCAGAAGAACTCGATCACTTCGATCTTGCCGGCGGGAGCGTCGAGCGCCTGCGGCGCCTTCAGGATCGTGAAGTCCTTGCCGGCCACGGGTGCAGCGGCCGTGGCGTGGGCCACTCCCGCGATCAGCGAAAGCGAGAGCAAAAGCGTACCGAGAATTCGTTTCATGGCGTAGGAATCCGTTGTTCTTGAACCGGCGGCGGCCGGTGGTTTGCCGCACTGGCAGGCGGCCGCGCTGCGCGGGATTTGCGCGGGCGCGACGCCTCACGTGTGCGGGTGCTGCGTATCAATGAGCCCGCGCCGCGCTTCGCCGCCCTCTCTCTCCCGATGTCATGCCGTGAAGCTTCGGGAGAGCGGGCGTGCAATGCGCGGCGCGGACGGCGATTACTGCTTCGTGAAACGGATGACTGCCGTATCGATACCGGCGTCGGACAGGCGCTGACGGGTCGAGTTCATCTCATCGAACTTCGTGAACGGACCGATGCGGACGCGGTAGTACGTGACACCGCCGGCGTCGCGCTGCGTCACCTTCGATTCGAAGCCCTGGAACGCGAGGCGCGCGCGCTGCTGCTCGGCGTCGCCCGAGGTCTTGTACGCGCCCACCTGCAGGAAGTAGCCGGTGTTGGCGTCGGCCGGCGCGGGCGTGGCGCTGCCCGGCTTCGCGGCCGGTGGCGTGGGCACGGCGTTGGCGGGCTTCTGCGGCGCGTTGTTCGCGAGGATCTGTGCGGCGCTGTTGGTCGAACTGTTGGCCGAATTGTTGGCCGACTGCTGTTTCTTCGCGATGGCCGTGCCGCTCGTGACGTTTTCGCCGGTCGACGGCTGCGGGGCGACCGCTACGCCGTTGTTATTCGCGGCGTTGCTGTTCGAACCCGAGGGCGGCACTTCGACGATCTGCGGCTCTTCGAGCATGCCCGAGGACTGCGACTGGCTCGTGGTCTGGCCCGGCGCCGTGTTGGGCGGCGTGCTTTGCGCGGCCTGCGGCACGGGCTGGCCAGGCGACTTGCCTTGCAGCACGCGGTTCGGGTCGACTTGCTCGTTGTTCTGGCTGACCTCGGAAGCGGCCGGCGGCGCGACCTTCGCGACGAACGGCGTGGGCGCGCGCGTGATGTAGAGCGCCACCACCACCGCGATCGCAAGGCCGACGATCAGGCCCAGCACGATGCCGAGAAAGGTGCCTCCGGACTGCTTCGACTGCTGCTTTGTAGTGCGGCGCGGTTTTGCCATCGTCTGAATCACCTGCAAACAAGAGAATCCTGGAATGGCCGTCCGCGCGAGGCGGCGGCCCCAAACATGTCGCTTCGCGCGCTGCGCGGGCGGCCGGCGCAGCGGCATCGCCGCCGCGCGTGGCGGCGGGCCCGCGGTCCGCTTACATGCGCTCTGGCGCAGACACGCCGATCACGGCGAGACCGTTCGCCAGCACGCGGCGCGTGGCCGCGAGCAGGGCGACGCGGGCGTCACGCTCGACGACGTCGTCGACGAGGACGCGTTCGGCATTGTAGAACGAGTGAAACTCAGCGGCGAGTTCGCGCAGGTAGAACGCCACGGCGTGAGGCGCCAGTTCGCTGGCCGCATGCGTGAGCATGTCGGGGAATTCACCGAGTTTCGCGATGAGCGCGAGCGCGCGCTCGCTCGAAAGCGGCGCGAGATCGACCTTGGGCAGCGCGGCGAGGTCGCCGCCGAACTTGCCCTGCCAGTCGCCGAGGATCGACGAGATGCGCGCGTGCGCGTACTGCACGTAGTACACCGGGTTTTCGTCGTTTTCCTTCAGCGCGAGGTCGATGTCGAACACGAATTCGGTGTCGGCCTTGCGCGAAATGAGGAAAAAGCGCACGGCGTCGCGGCCGCGGCGGACGGTGGCCTCGTCGAGCAGTTCGGGAGAGACTTCGCTGCCGGGGTTCGCGCCGCCCGACCATTCGATCAGGTCGCGCACCGTCACGTAGCTGCCCGCGCGCTTGGAGATCTTCACCTCCTGGCCGTCGCGCATCACCGTGACCATCTTGTGCAGCACGTAGTCGGGATAGCCCTTCGGAATGCCGATGCCGAGCGCCTGCAGGCCCGCGCGCACGCGTGCGATCGTGCCGTGGTGGTCGGAGCCCTGCACGTTGATGACCTTCGTGAAGCCGCGCTCCCACTTGGTGACGTGGTAGGCGACGTCGGGCAGGAAGTAGGTGTAGGTGCCGTCGGACTTGCGCATCACGCGGTCCTTGTCGTCGCCGTAGTCGGTGGTCTTGAGCCACAGCGCGCCTTCCTGCTCGTAGGTCTCGCCCGATGCGACCAGCGCCTCGACGGTCTTCTCGACGCGGCCTTCCGTGTACAGCGACGATTCGAGGTAGTAGCGGTCGAACTTCACGCCGAACGCCTGCAGATCGAGATCCTGCTCGTGGCGCAGGTAGGCCACGGCGAAGCGGCGGATCGCTTCGAGGTCGTCGGGGTCCTGCGCGCCCTTCACGGGCTCGCCGTCCTTCGCGGCGACGGTCTCGCCCGCGAGGTAGTCGCGCGCGATGTCGGCGATGTATTCGCCGTTGTATGCGGCCTCGGGCCACCCGGCGTCGCCGGGCTTGAAGCCGCGCACGCGCGCCTGGGTGGAGACGGCGAGGTTGCCGATCTGCGCGCCCGCGTCGTTGTAGTAGAACTCGCGGTGCACGTCGTAGCCCTGCGACGCGAGCACGTTCGAGATGGCGTCGCCGAGCGCGGCCTGGCGGCCGTGGCCCACGTGCAGCGGGCCCGTGGGGTTCGCCGAGACGAACTCGACGAGCACGCGCTTGCCGGCTTCACGCGACGAGCGGCCAAATGCCTCGCCCTGCTCGAACACGGCGCCGATCACGGCGCGCTTGGCGTTGGCACTGAGACGCAGGTTGATGAAGCCGGGGCCGGCCACTTCGGCTGCCTCGACGAGGCCGGCGGCCTCGGGCTGCGCGAGCGTGGCGTCGACGATCTGCTGCGCGAGCTGGCGCGGGTTCGCGCGCATGGGCTTGGCGAGTTGCATCGCGACGTTGCAGGCCACGTCGCCGTGCGCGGCGACCTTGGGGCGCTCGAGCGTGATCGCGGGCACGACGAATGCGGCTTCGCTCGCGCCTTCGGTGGCCTTTGCCACCTGGGCGACGGCTTGCGCGAGCAGGGTCTCCAGGGTGTGTTTCTGTGCGGGCAGCATGCTGGTTGCAAGTCCTGTGCGGGTAATGGGATGCGCGGCCGGCGCTTGAGGCGTAACCCGGGGCATGGCCCCTGGCTTGCCGGCGCCGACCGCCGAAT
>DATBXG010000832.1:0-9383 GCA_036514415.1 Paraburkholderia sp. | reverse complement strand
CCTCGCTTTGCGCCTGGCCCAGCGCGATCACGGCGCTGGTGTCCGCCTGGACCACGAAAAGCGGGGCGCCGCGCGCGACGGTCTGCCCCGGCAGCGCCAGCACGCGCACCACGCGCGCCGTATAGGGGAGACTCAGCGTCGTGACGTTCGCGGAAGCGGCGGCCACCACGCCGTAGGCCTCGACCTGTTGCGCAATGGGCTTGCGCGCGACGGGCGCGACGACGACTGCGACCGAGGCGGCGTCGTCCGCGTGCGCGGGCACGAGAGGAAGCATCGCGGCCATGACGGCGAAGAGCGCCGCGGCGCGGAAATTGGGCGAGCGTCTGAGCATGAGGGTCAACGGTTGGCGGAGGTTGTCGTGGCGGTGGACGCGGGATCGGGAATCGCGCTGCCGAGCAGCGCTTGCAGGCCCACGCGCTGCTCCGCGAGCGATTCGCGCAGCGTGGCCACGTCGATCGTGCGTGCGAGCGCGGCCGATTGCGCGTCCGCATATTGGCCCAGCGTGATGCCGTGCGCCGCGTAGGCGTCGTGGGCGTGCGAGGCGGCGTCCTGCAATGGTGCGAGCGAGGCTTCGCCGTCGGCGAGCTGACGGCCGATGATCGCGTTGTTGGCGCGCAGGTGCGCGACGTCGGCCACGGCCGCGTTCAGGCGCGTCTGGTATTCGTCCTCGAGCCGCTTGCGTGTGGCCTGTTCGATCGCGATGTTGCCGCGATTGCGATTGAAGATGGGCAGGCTCATGCTGATCTGGAAACCGCTCGTGTAGATCTCCGAAGTGTCGCGTGCACGCACGAAGCCCACGGAAAGGCTCGGAAACTGATTGAGGATCGCCGCACGGTACTTCGCTTCCTGCGCCTCGTAACCGGCTTGCAGCGCGAGCAGATCGGGGCGGCGTGCCGGGAGTGCGGCGAGGGCTGCGTCGATGGTCGCATCGGGCACGGGCTCGATGGCGTCCGGGCCCACGAGCGGCAGCTCGACATCGGGTGCGAGGCCGAGCAGCGAATTCAGGTCGTGGCGGGTTTGCTCGCGCGCCTGCTGCATGTCGGCGTATTGCTTGCGCGCGTCCTGCAGCGAAACGAGTGTGCCCGCAACGACATCGGCAGTGACGTTGCGCGCCTGTGCGGCGCGCGCGGTTCGCTCATGGCGCGTGCGCGCGAGTTCCTCTTGCTGCGCAAGCAGCGGCAGCATGGCGTCCTGAAAGCGCGACTTGATGAACAATTGCCGCGCCTGGGCGACGATCTGCCATTCTTGCCAGAGCAGGCCGAGATCGGTCTTGTGCACGGTCGCTTCGGCCGAATGCACATTGGCGCTGCGCGTGACGAGCGCCATGACGTCCATGCTCAAGCCGTAGCTGAACGCGCGAGACAGGCCGAGCTGGCCCGGATAGTCGCTCGAAACGGCGAGCTGCGGGTCCGGCAGCAGCCCCGCCGAATACGCCTGCGCCTGCGCGATGCCGAGGTCGTCGCGCGCGAGCTTCAGATCGGGATTGTTCGCAACGGCGAGCATGGCGACGTCCTCGATATCGAAGCCGTCCGCAGGATCGAAACGATGCGCGGCGAGTTCCGGCAACGGCATGGTCGCGGGATCGATCTGCACGCGAGCGAGGGCTTGCGCATCGAGCAAGGACGAGTGTGTGGCCAACGGTTGTGCGCGATACGTGGCGCAGCCGGGCAGCAGCAGCGCGAGGCAGGCCGCGGCGGCGAGCGCAATGGCGCCACCGCGCGGGCGCACCGGCGAGCAGGGCAGCAGGCGGGACAAGGGTGACTCCGTGCACGTTGGCGCTGCGCGGGATGCGCGCACCAGGTCGAATGCCGCGGATTGTGCAGGGGAAACCCTTAGGGAACGCTTAAGTAACGCTCGCGCAGGATCTTCGTGTTGCGCGAGCGTATGGCGTCAACTTGTGAGTGAGCGCCAGGCCGTATTGCGATCCGCTTTCAGTCGAGCAGTTTCAGCACATCGTCGTACAGCGCACGCGGCACCTTCACGCCTTCGCGTTCGCTGCGCTCGCGCGCCTCGAACCGGCGCTGCGACGGCAGGCGCGCGCCTTGCGCGGTGATCGCGGCGAACAGACGCTCCGCGCGAGCCTGGCCGGCTTCGTAGCCGTCACCGCCGAAGCGGCGGGGATCGATGGCGATGACGAGTTCCCCATGACAGGGGCTCGCGCCCGCGCCCTCGTCGAAAGCCTGCGACTCCATGCTCGTGAGGTCGCCGATCAGCGCGCCTGCGAGCAGTTCGATCATGGCCGCGAGCGCCGAGCCCTTGTGGCCGCCGAAGGTCTGCATCGCGCCGTCCAGCGCGGCGCGGGCGTCCGTGGTCGGCTGGCCGTCGCGGTCGAGCGCCCAATGCGGCGGAATGGGCTTGCCCTCGCGCGCGTGCAGTTCGATATCGCCGCGCGCAATCGCGCTCGTCGCGAAGTCGAACACGAACGGTAAGCGGCCTTCGCGCGGCCATGCAAAGGCAAGCGGATTTGTGCCGAATACGCCGCGCGTGCCGCCCGCTGGCGCGACCCAGCTATGGCTCGGGTTCATCGCGATGCCCACGAGTCCTCGCGCCGCGATGGCTTCTGCCTCGGGCCACAGCGCGGAAAAATGAAAGCAGCGGTTGATGGCCATCGCCGCGATGCCCTGGCTGCGCGCTTTCTGCGCGAGCACGGGAAGGCCGGTTTCGAAAGCGAGCAGGGAGAAGCCATAGTGCGCGTCCACGGCCAGCACGCCGGGCGCGATATCGCGCAGCGTGGGCTCCGCGCGCGCATCGACCTTGCCGCTCTTGAGCGAGCGCGCGCAGACGAGCAGGCGATAGATGCCATGAGAGTGACATTCGTCGCGCTGGCCCTGGGCGATGACGCGCGCGATCGCATCCGCATGCGCCTCAGACATGCCGTGCCGCAACAGCACGTTGCGCGAGAGCGCGAAGACTTCGTCGAGCGTGAGGACGACCTGCGCGGGTGCGTCGTTCGTGGCGGTAGTGGACATGGCATCCCGTGTAAAAAGACAAACCGGGCCAACGCGGCCCGGTTTCGATGATGCGAAGAAACGTTTTGGAGAACTGGGCGCCTGGTTCACGCGCTGGTTAGCGCTCAGAGACCGACGTCCGGCAGGGCGGGGCGCGTGGCGAGCGCCTTCTCGACGACGGCCTTCACGTGCGCGAGCGCCTCGCCTTCGAGCGCCAGGCGCGGGGGGCGCGTGATGGCGCTGCCGCGGCCCACCAGTTCCTCGCACAGCTTGATGCACTGCACGAGGTCGGGTCGCGCGTCGAGATGCAGCAGCGGAATGAACCAGCGATAGAGCGCGAGCGCTTCGTCGAAGCGCTTTTGCTTCGCGAGACGGAAGAGCGTTTCGCCCTCCTTGGGGAATACGTTCGACATGCCCGAGACCCAGCCTTGCGCGCCCACGGCCACGCTTTCGACCACCACGTCGTCGAGACCCGCGAACAGCACGAAGCGGTCGCCCACGGCGTTGCGCAGATCGATGAAGCGGCGCGTATCGCCCGAAGAATCCTTGAAGCAGACGATATTTTCGCAATCCTGAAGAGCGATCAGAATGTCGGGCGTGACATCGTTCCTGTAGATCGGCGGATTGTTGTAGACCATCACCGGCACATCGGTGCTGGAAGCCACGGCGCGGAAATGCGCGGCCGTCTCGTGCGGCTTCGCGGAATACACGAGCGCCGGCATGACCATCACACCGTCCACGCCCACGCGCGCCGCTTCCTTCACGGTCTGGCGCGCGAACTCGGTGGTGAACTCGGCAATGCCTGCGATCACGGGCACCTTGCCGCCGGCGGCGTCGCGCGCGGCCTCGATCACCGCGAGCTTTTCATGCGTCGCGAGCGACGTGTTCTCGCCGACGGTGCCGCACACCACGAGGCCCGACACACCGTCCTTGACGAGATTGCTCACCACCCGGTGCGTGGCGTCGAGATCGACCGAGAAGTCCGCCTTGAACTGCGTGCTGACGGCGGGAAACACACCGCTCCACTGGATAGCGCTCACTGTGACTCACTCCTTGAATGCGTAGCGGCTCGCGCCGGTACCTGTTGAATATGAGTGGAGTATCGCTGTCCATATCGTTTGACGCTTGAGGGCTTTCGCTTCTCAGGAAGACGAAATCTGCATAGTCCGCTGCTTCTTTTCCGCTTCCCTGGGAAAACCCTGGGCGCGCCGCCGCGACGCTTACACGCCGGACGGTTCCGCGTGTTCATGCGCCTGCAGCAACGCGCGATACTGGCTTGGCGTGATGCCCACCGTGGCCTTGAATTGCCGCGTGAACGCGCTGTGATCGTTGTAGCCGCATTGCGTGGCGATGTCGGTGATGCTCAGGTCGCTCGCGAGCAGCACCGAGGCCGCGTCGAGACGCGCTTTCAGCAGCATCTGGCGCGGCGTGAGGTGAAAGATCTTGTGGAAGTAACGCTCGATCTGCGCCACCGACATGTTGATGAGCTTCGCGAGATGCGCGAGCTTGACGGGTTGCGCATAGTTGTCCTGGATGTACTTCGCGGCGACCGCGAGCCGCTGGTAGGCAGGATGCGTGCCTTCGGCGGCCTGCAAGTCGCGCGAGATGCCCGCCACGCCCAGCACGCGGCCGCGCGCGTCGTGCAGCGGGACTTTCGACGTGAGACACCAGCCCGGCTGCCGCCCGGGATACAGATGCAGTTCGAGCTGATCGATGAGACTGCTGTCGAGCCGCACGACGGCCTGGTCCTGCGCGGTGTAGCCGTGCCCGAAGCGCGAGGGAAAGACCTGCTCGGCCGTCTTGCCGAGCAGCGCGCGCTTTTCCTTGAAGCCGCAGCGCGCGGCGAGCGTGGTGTTCGCGATCACGTAGCGAGCGTCGTGATCCTTCACGAAGAACACCACGTCGGGCATGGCATCGAACAGCGGTTCGAGCATGGCGAAATGCGCGACCATCTGCGCAAACGTGGCGTTTTCGAGGGCGGCGGGCAGGACCAGTTCGGGCATCGCTTGAGCACAAGGCGGGATCGACGGGAGACCGTTATTGTGCCGTTTCGCGCGCCCTCGCGCATCCGCAATCAAAAAACGCGAGCGGCGTTATTCGGCGGCTTCTGCCTGCAGCAAGGTGTCGATGCGCGCGGGCGAGAACGGCGGACGCTGGCCGTTTTGTGGCCAGCCGAAGCAGAACGCCGCGGCTTCGCCGCAGATCTTGCCCTGGCAGGGGCCCATGCCGCAGCGCGTCTGCAGCCTGGCGTCGCGCCACGATGCGTGGCGGGCGACATCGCGCCAGGCGACGTCCTCGCAGCGGCAGAACACCGTGTCCGGTTGCGAGAGCGCGCGCAGTGCGGGAGCCAGTTCGAAGGCGTCGTGCAGGCGTGCGGCGAACCGGCGGTAGCGTTCGCGTTCGGCGAAGAGGCGCTGTGCGCTGGTCTCGTCGCCAAGCGCGGCGCAGGCCGCAATGCGCCCTTCCACCGCCGCGAGTTCCATGCCGCCAACGCCCGTGCATTCGCCGGCCGCGTAGAGGGTTTCAACCGAGGTCTGCTGGAATTCGTTCACTGCGATGGCGGGAGCGCCCGCGCGGGTTTCCAGGCGGCAACCAAGCGCAGCGCCGAGGCCCGTATTCGGCACGAGACCATAGGCACAGGCGAGGCGGTCGCAATCGATGAGCGTGTCATCGCTGCCGCGCCGCACGCGCACCTGCGTCACGCGCGACGTGCCGATCGCCTCGGCAACGTACGCATCGCACCAGTAAGGCGAGGCGCGCAGATCGAAGCGCATGCGCAGCGCCTGCGCGAGCTTCGCGGGCGTATGGACGAGGCCCGCAGCGAAGCGACGCACGGCCCGCGGCGGCGCCTGCTCGACGATCGCGGCGATCGTCGCGCCATGCTGGCGCGCGGTCACGGCGGCGGCCCAGAGCAGCGGCCCGCTGCCCGCGACGACGATGCGCTCGCCACGCACGGGCATGCCGCCCTTGATGAGCGCCTGCAAGCCTCCCGCGCCCGTGACGCCCGGCAAGGTCCAGCCGGGATAGGGCAGGAAGCGCTCGCGCGCGCCCGAGGCGACGATGAGCTTGCCGTAAGCGAGCGTGAACGCCCGGTCGGCGCCTTCCGCGAGCAGTTGCCTGCCGGGCAGCGCCTGCACGATGCGGGTGCCGCTCAGCAGCGTGACGTTGGCGCGCGCGGCGAGGGCATCGAGCAAGGCGCGTGCGGGGCCGGTGGCGCGATGGTCGGGACCCTGACGCCAGATCTGGCCGCCGGGCAGTGCATTGTCATCGACGATACCCACGCTCGCGCCGGCCTGTGCGGCGGTGCGCGCCGCATTCAGTCCGGCCGGGCCGGCGCCGATGATCAGGATGTCGAACTTCATGGCGCCGCGTTCCCGGTGACGACCTTCATGTCCGTGACGCAGACCGTCTGGCAAGCGAGCCGATGCGGCACGCCGTCGATGGTGACGCGGCACTCCTGGCAAATGCCCATGCCGCACAGCGGCCCGCGCAGCGCGCCATTGACCGAACGCCGCGTGGTGAGCGCCGCCTGCTGCGCATGCGCCGCGATAGCGATGGCGGTGGCTACCGAACTGCCCGGCGCGACGCCCACGTTGCGCCCATCGACCGTCAATGTCGTGGTGGACTCAGACATGCACGGCCCCCTGGGCAGCGAAGCGAGCGGGAAGATACGGCGTCGCGTCGATGTCGGCGTCGCGCCCGAGCATTTGCGCGGCGATCAGCTTCGCGGTGCCGAGCGCCGTGGTCACGCCCAGGCCTTCGTGCCCGGTGGCGAGCCACGTGGACGGATGGCTGTCGTCGTCGGCAAACGGGGCGGCAGGGCCGATCAGCGGCATGCCGTCGCTCGACGCCGGGCGAAAGCCCGTCCATGCGCGAATCGCGTTGAGCGCCGGCAATTGCGGCAGGTATTCGGCGGCGCGCCGCAGCATGCGCGCGAGAATCGCGGGCTCGATGGCGGGGTCCGTGCTGTCGAACTGGCGCGACGAGCCGATCAGCAACTGGCCGGTCGGCCGCGGCTGCACGTTGAACGCGACAGAGGTGCCGCTCGCGTTGTGTGCGCTCTTGATATAGCCGAGTTCGAGAATCTGATGGCGGATCGTGCCGGGGTAGCGGTCGGTGATGAGCAGATGCCCCTTTTTGGCCCGCAGTGGCAGGCGTGGCATCAGATCGAGCGCTTGCAGGCCGTTCGCGATCAAAACCGCGCCCGCGCCAAGCACTTCGCCATTGGCGAGATGCACACCGGCGCGGTCGATACGCACGACTTGCGTTTGCGTGCGGCAAGTAATGCGGCCGCTGACCGGTTGTTCGAGCAACCATGCCGATACGGCGGGCGCATAGACCACGGCGTCATCATCGACGATCATGCCGCCCACGAGGCCTTCGCGCAGGCCGCGTTCGGCTTCGCGCAACTGGCGCGCATCCAGCATCGAGCACGCCACGCCCTGGCGTTGGAGCGCCTGCTGGCGCGCTCGCGCGAGCGCCAGTTCCTCGTCGTCGGCGGCGACCCAGAGTGTGCCGCAACGCACGAACGCATGGCGCGCGTCGAGCCGCGGCGCGAGCGCGTGCCACAGCCCGCGCGACCACGCGCTCAGGGCGAATTCGGCGGGCGTGTCGTCCATGACCACGAGGTGGCCCATGCCAGCTGCGGTCACGCCGCCGCCCACGCCCGCGCGCTCGATGACGAGCACATTCAGACCCTGCGCCGCGAGTTCATGCGCGCATGCCGCGCCCACGATGCCCGCGCCGATCACGACCACATCGGGACGGCCATTCGAACCTTGCATCACGTGCGGATGCCCCACGCGAACGGATCGTCGTCGGAGAAAATCAGTTTGGACTCCGCGCTAATATGCGCGCTGCCGCGTATGCTCGGGCGCACATGGCCGGCGGGAAGCCCGGGTGCGGTTTCGTAGCTCGCTTCGAACACGCTGCCGATGATGCTTTCCTGGCGCCATGGCGCGCCGGGCGCGAGCGTGCCGTCTGCGGCGAGACACGCGACCTTCGCGCTCGTGCCGGTGCCGCACGGCGAGCGGTCGTAGGCCTTGCCGGGACACAGCACGAAATTGCGGCTGTCCACGCCCGCGTGGTCCGAATGCGCGAAGAGTTCGATATGGTCGATCAGCGCGCCATCCGCGCCGGTAATGCCGTTCGTCTCGAGCGCCTTGCGCATGGCCCACGTGGCCTCGGTGAGCACTTCGACGTTGCTCGCCTCGAGCGTGAGGTTGTGATCGGCGACGAGGAAGAACCAGTTGCCGCCCCAGGCGATGTCGCCATGCACGCGGCCGTAGCCGGGCACGTCGAGCGGCACCGCCTGGCGGTAGCGATACGCGGGCACGTTGCGCACGGTGACGGTGCCGTCGCTGTGCAGCTCGGCTTCGACGTTGCCCACCGGCGTTTCGATGCGATGCACGCCCGGCGCGATGCGCCCGAGATACGCGAGCGACACGATGAGGCCGATGGTGCCGTGCCCGCACATGCCTAGAAAGCCGACGTTGTTGAAGAAGATCACGCCGGCCGAGCAGGACGGATCGTGAGGCTCGCAGAGCAGCGCGCCGACCATCACGTCCGAGCCGCGCGGCTCGTTGACGACGCCCGCGCGCACGCCGTCGAAGTCGCGACGGAAAATGGCGACGCGTTCGGCGAGCGGGCCGCGGCCGAGCTCGGGGCCGCCTGCGATCACGAGGCGGGTGGGCTCGCCGCCCGTATGGGAATCGATAACGGTCAGGGTTTTCATGCGGACAATCGTAGGCCGCGCCATTTTGGCCGTCTTGTTCGAACGGCCCGTGTGCGGTGACGATTTCGGCATAGTGCGCCGCGCGGGAATGCGCAGCGGCCAGGGTGTACCCTGGCGCGCGGGGTGTTCAGTCGCCCGCTAGCGCCAGTCGCTCCAGTTGGCGCACCACTTCGGCGCGCAGTCGCGGCGGCATGTTCTGGTAGCCGAGCAGGTCGGAGATCCACAGGCCGTCTGCCGCGAGACGGCAGATCATCAGGCGGGCGGCGGCTTCGAGCGGCAGCGGGTCGGGGCGCGTCCACTTGCGCATGGGCGTGGCGTAGCGCTCGCGAATCGCGGGGTCGGTCATCATCGCGGCGACCAGCACGCGCAGCACGTTGGTGCTGGCGGCCGGGCTCGTCTCGTCGATCGTCGTGTGCAGGTAGGCGCGCGCGGCGGCGCCATGTTTGCGCGCGCCTTCTGCCACGCCTTCTTCGATGCGCGTGTGCATTTGCTGCTCGAAGCGCTCCAGCGTCTGCTCGAAGAGCGCATCGAGCAAGCCCTGCTTGTTGGCGAAGTGATATTGCAGCGCGCCCTTGGTCACGCCCGCGCGTTCGGCCACGGCGTCCAGCGTCACGGCGGGCACGCCTTGATCGGTAGCGATATCGGAAGCTGCTTGCAGCAACTGCGCGCGCACCTGGGCCGGGGCTTTCTTGCGGCGCGTG
>DATBXG010000831.1:0-10943 GCA_036514415.1 Paraburkholderia sp. | reverse complement strand
GGGCGTGAGATGGGCCATCTTGTTGTAGGCGCCGCGCAGCTTGAAGGAGAACACCGGCTGGTTGTCCTCGCGCTTGAGGAACACCGCGTTGCGCAGGCGCGCCGAGAGGTTCGGGGCGCGCTCGAGTTCGGTCTCGCGGGCGACGTCGTAGACGCGGGCGGTGAGGATTTTCTTCAGGTAATCGTCGTGGGAGGCCATGCGAGGACGCGCCGGGCGCGGGTTCAGGGCGGGAAAACGTAAATGATAGCGCCAACGGCTCCCGCGCTGGCGGCGGGGCAGGCCAGCCGGGCTGGGCGTGCAGCGGACGATCGGGGGACCAGCGGGCCGCCCAGCCATGCCAGACGCCGGTCACCACAAGTGAATCTTCCGTGTCTGACGGCCTTCCCACGCCGCGTCAGCGCGGGTGCGGATCATGCGGTAAAATCCTTTTTCGAAACAAGGATCGGAAGATGCACTGGCAACCCCGGACAGCCCATTTGATGCCCGCGCGGCGCGAGACCCGCCCCGCGGCGCAGCGGCACGCCCGCCACGCACGATCGTGTCGCTAAGTCCGAGCGCCGGGGAACCATCGGCGTGAGCGTTGCCGCCATGTGCCTCCCCACCCCATTCGTCCGCAGCCTGCCACAGGCGGACACGATTTCAGAATAGCGCCCCACGCGCCCCGTCAGCATTCGTCGCACCGGCAGCACGCCGTGGGCGGAGCTGGCCCAAAGAGTCGTCCAACCATGAACGCACCTCAAGTTTTCGATCCTCGCGGCGCCGCCGCCGCCGTGGCCGCCGACATCGAACCGCGCCTGCGCGAGATTCCCTATAACTACACGTCCTTTTCGGATCGCGAAATCGTCATCCGCCTGCTCGGCGAAGAGGCCTGGAACGCGCTCGCCGAACTGCGCGCGGAGCGCCGCACCGGCCGCTCGGCACGCATGCTCTACGAGGTGCTGGGCGACATCTGGGTCGTGCGCCGCAATCCGTATCTGCAGGACGACCTGCTCGACAACCCGAAGCGCCGCGCGCTGCTGATCGAGGCGCTCAACCACCGTCTCTCCGAAATCGAAAAGCGCCGCCGCGCCGACCTGGTCGAGCATGCCGACGAGGAAGGCGTGAACCGCGCCGCGCGCGTGGAAACGCTGGTTGCCGCGACGCGCCGCGCCATCGACGCCTTCGCGGGCGAGTTCGACAAGATGGCCGATCTGCGCCGCCGCGCGACCAAGGTGCTCGGCAAGCGCACGGCAAAGGACAACATCCGCTTCGACGGTCTCGCGCGCGTCTCGCACGTGACCGACGCGACCGACTGGCGCGTCGAATATCCGTTCGTCGTCCTCACGCCCGATACCGAAGCCGAAATCGCGGGCCTCATCAAGGCCTGCTTCGAACTCGGCCTCACCGTGATTCCGCGCGGAGGCGGCACGGGCTACACGGGCGGCGCGGTGCCGCTCACGCCGTTTTCGGCCGTCATCAACACCGAAAAGCTCGAAGAGCTCGGCCCGGTCGAGATGACCGACCTGCCGGGCGTGAACCGCAAGGTGGCGACCATCTTCTCGGGCGCGGGCGTGGTCACGCGCCGCGTGACCGAGGCAGCCGACGCCGCGGGCTTCGTGTTCGCCGTCGACCCGACCTCGCTCGATGCGTCGTGCATCGGCGGCAACGTCGCGATGAACGCGGGCGGCAAGAAAGCCGTGCTGTGGGGCACGGCGCTCGACAATCTCGCCTGGTGGCGCATGGTCGATCCGCAGGGCAACTGGCTCGAAGTCACGCGCCTCGACCACAACATGGGCAAGATCCACGACATTCCGGTCGCGCGCTTCGAGCTGAAGTGGTTCGACGGTGAATACGCGCCGGGCGAAAAGCTGCTGCGCACCGAATCGCTCGATATCGAGGGCAAGCGTTTCCGCAAGGAAGGCCTCGGCAAGGACGTCACCGATAAATTCCTGGCTGGCCTGCCGGGCGTGCAGAAGGAAGGCTGCGACGGGCTCATCACGTCCGCACGCTGGGTGCTGCACAAGATGCCCGCGCACACGCGCACCGTCTGCCTCGAATTCTTCGGCCAGGCGCGCGAGGCGATTCCGAGCATCGTCGAAATCAAGGACTACCTGTTCGAAACGTCGAAGCAGGGCGGCGCGATACTCGCGGGTCTCGAGCACCTCGACGAGCGCTATCTGCGTGCCGTGGGCTACGCGACCAAGAGCAAGCGCAACGCGTTCCCGAAGATGGTGCTGATCGGCGACATCGTCGGCGACGACGCCGATGCCGTGGCCACCGCCACCTCGGAAGTCATCCGCATGGCCAACGGAAAGAGCGGCGAGGGCTTCGTCGCCGTGTCCGCCGAGGCGCGCAAGCGCTTCTGGCTCGACCGCAGCCGCACGGCCGCGATCGCGAAGCACACCAACGCGTTCAAGATCAACGAAGACGTCGTGATCCCGCTCAATCGCATGGGCGAGTACACGGACGGCATCGAGCGCATCAACATCGAGCTGTCGATCAAGAACAAGCTGCAACTGGTCGACGCGCTCGAAGCGTTCTTCAAGGAAGGGAAGCTGCCGCTCGGCAAGACCGACGACGCGAGCGAAATTCCATCCGCGGAACTGCTCGAAGACCGCGTGCAGCAGGCGCTCGACCTGCTCAAGCGCGTGCGCGAGCGCTGGACTTTCGTGGGCGAGAAGCTCGACATGCCGTTGCGCGAGGCGCAGCACTACCTCGTGCAGCTCGGCTACGAGGCGCTCGCCGAGAAGTTCGCCGACCGCGTCGACGCGCAGCCGGACGCCAACGTCTTCCACGTGACCCAGGACCGCACGGTGCGCGTGTCGTGGAAGCAGGAGATTCGCGCGGAACTGCGCCAGATCTTCAACGGCGGCGCGTTCAAGCCGATCCTCGACGAAGCCCAGGCGATCCACAAGAAGGTGCTGCGCGGCCGCGTGTTCGTGGCGCTGCACATGCACGCCGGCGACGGCAACGTGCACACGAACCTGCCGGTCAACTCGGACAACTACGAGATGCTGCAGGACGCGCACCACGCGGTCGCTCGCATCATGAAGCTCGCGCGCTCGCTCGACGGCGTGATCTCGGGCGAGCACGGCATCGGCATCACGAAGCTCGAATTCCTCACGGATGACGAGATCGCCGAGTTCCGCGCCTACAAGCAGCGCGTCGATCCGCAAGGCCGCTTCAATGCGGGCAAGCTGCTCGAAGGCGCCGACCTGCGCAACGCCTACACGCCTTCGTTCGGCCTGATGGGCTATGAATCGCTCATCATGCAGCAGTCCGATATCGGCGCGATCGCCGAATCGGTGAAGGACTGCCTGCGCTGCGGCAAGTGCAAGCCGGTGTGCGCCACGCACGTGCCGCGCGCGAACCTGCTTTACAGCCCGCGCAACAAGATTCTCGCGACCTCGCTGCTGGTCGAGGCGTTCCTGTACGAAGAGCAGACGCGCCGCGGCGTGTCGATCAAGCACTGGGACGAGTTCAACGACGTGGCCGACCACTGCACGGTCTGCCACAAGTGCGTGACGCCGTGCCCGGTCAAGATCGACTTCGGCGACGTGACGATGAACATGCGCAACCTGCTGCGCAAGATGGGCAAGAAGAAGTTCAACGCGGGCAACGCGGCGGGCATGTTCTTCCTGAATGCCACCAACCCGCAGACCATCAATCTCGCGCGCGAAGTGATGATGGGCGTGGGCTACAAGGCGCAGCGCCTCGGCAACGACCTGCTCAAGAAGGTAGTGAAGAAGCAGACGGCGCATCCGCCCGCATCGACGGGCAAGCCGGCCGTGGTCGAGCAGGTGATCCACTTCGTCAACAAGAAGATGCCGGGCAACCTGCCGAAGAAGACGGCGCGCGCGCTGCTCGACATCGAGGACAACAAGATCGTGCCGATCATCCGCAACCCGAAGACGACGAGCGTCGATTCGGAAGCGGTGTTCTACTTCCCGGGCTGCGGGTCGGAGCGTCTGTTCTCGCAGGTGGGCCTCGCCACCCAGGCCATGCTTTGGGAAGCGGGCGTGCAGACCGTGCTGCCGCCGGGCTACCTGTGCTGCGGCTATCCGCAGCGCGGCTCGGGCCAGTACGACAAGGCCGAGAAGATCGTGACCGACAACCGCGTGCTGTTCCACCGTGTGGCGAACACGCTCAACTACCTCGACATCAAGACTGTGGTCGTGTCGTGCGGCACCTGCTACGACCAGCTGGCAGGCTATGAATTCGACAAGATCTTCCCGGGATGCCGCATCATCGACATCCACGAGTTCCTGCTGGAGAAGGGCATCAAGCTCGATGGCGTGACGGGCACGCGCTACATGTACCACGACCCGTGCCACACGCCGATCAAGACGATGGACCCGGTCAAGCTCGTCAACGAGTTGATGGGCGCTGAACACGACGGCTACAGGATCGAGAAGAACGAACGCTGCTGCGGCGAATCGGGCACGCTGGCCGTGACGCGTCCGGACATTTCGACGCAGGTGCGCTTCCGCAAGGAAGAGGAAATCCGCAAGGGCGCGGCGAAGCTGCGCGGCATTCCGATTGTCGGCAACGGCGCGAACGGGGTGCAGCCGGCTACGCAGCAGGAAGCGGGCGGGCAGGGTACGGCGCAGGACGTCAAGATTCTGACGAGCTGCCCGTCGTGCCTCCAGGGTCTGTCGCGGTACAACGAAGACGCCAACATCGAAGCCGACTACATCGTGGTGGAAATCGCCCGGCACATACTTGGCGAAAACTGGATGGCGGACTACGTTCAGAACGCGAACAATGGCGGAATCGAGCGCGTGCTGGTCTAATGGCAGCGCTCAATTTTCCGTGCAACGGATTCGGGGACGACGATGAAATGCGTATTCTGCAATGAGGAAGGCGGCGACGTGCTGTGGCAGGACGAGCGCATGCGCGTCGTGCTCGCGACGGCCGAAGCCGACTATCCCGGCTTCTGCCGGGTCATCTGGAATGAGCATGTCGCCGAGTTCTCGGACCTGGGCGCGGCCGACCGGGAGCATCTGATGCGCGCTGTATACGCGGTGGAGCGTGCGCTGCGCCGCGTCATGCAGCCTTCGAAGGTCAATCTCGCGAGCCTTGGCAACCAGGTGCCGCACGTGCACTGGCACGTGATCCCGCGCTTCACGAACGACGCGCACTTCCCGATGTCCGTGTGGTCGCCACGCCAGCGCACGGTGTCCGAAGCGATGCTGGGCCAGCGCCGCGCCCAGGCCACGCTGCTGCGCGACGCGGTGCGCCAGGAGATGGAGCAGGCCTGAGCAGGCAGGCGGCGATGGGCGGGCCGACGCTCGCTGAAAGTGCGGCCAACACGCGGTCAATTGCAGGAACGAACATGAGTGGACTGAAATCCGATACGCCGGTGCCGACCGGCGTCGTGGTGCACGCCGTCTCGCGCGTGCTCGAACTCCAGTATGCGAGCGGCGAGAGCTATCGCGTGCCGTTCGAGCTGATGCGTGTCTATTCGCCCTCGGCGGAGGTGCGCGGCCACGGGCCCGGCCAGGAAACGCTGCAGACCGGCAAGCGCGAGGTGACCATTACGGCGCTCGAAGGCGTCGGCAACTACGCGCTGCAGCCTACGTTCTCGGACGGCCACAACACCGGCATCTATTCGTGGGACCAGCTCTACGAGCTTGCCACGCGGCAGGACGAACTCTGGGCCGAATATTTCGCCAAACTGAAGGCGGCGGGCGTCGAGCGCGACGCACCCATGGCGGCGCCCCCTGCAGCGCATGGCCACTGCCACTGACGCTTCCTGTTACGATCCTGCCGCCGCGCCACGACGCGGCGAATTTCATTCAAAAAGTCCGGCTGCGAGCCGGACAAGACCGCGAAAGGACGAGCGCGATGAGCAAAACCCACTTCGGCTATCAGACAGTTGACGAACAGGACAAGGCGAAGAAGGTGGCCGGCGTGTTCCACTCGGTCGCCTCGAACTACGACCTGATGAACGATCTGATGTCGGGCGGGCTGCACCGCGCGTGGAAGGCATTCACGATCGCGCAGGCGAACATCCGGCCGGGCGCGAAGGTGCTCGACATCGCGGGCGGCACCGGCGATCTCTCGATGGCGTTCGCGAAGAAGGCGGGCCCGACCGGCGAGGTCTGGCATACCGACATCAACGAGTCGATGCTGCGCGTGGGCCGCGACCGCCTGATCGACCACGGTGTGATCACGCCGGCGCTGTTGTGCGACGCCGAGAAAATTCCCTTTCCGGACAACTACTTCGACGTGGTAACCGTGGCCTTCGGCCTGCGCAACATGACGCACAAGGACGCCGCGCTCGCCGAAATGCGCCGCGTGCTCAAGCCGGGCGGGCGCGTGCTCGTGCTCGAATTCTCGAAGGTCTGGGAGCCGCTCAAGAAGGCGTACGACGTTTATTCGTTCAAGGTGTTGCCGTGGCTGGGCAAGCGTTTCGCTCAGGACGCGGATAGTTACCAGTACCTTGCGGAGTCGATCCGCATGCATCCCGATCAGGAAACGCTCAAGACGATGATGGAACAAGTCGGCCTCGACGCCGTCAAATATTACAATTTGTCAGCTGGCGTGGTAGCCTTACACGTCGGCACAAAGTATTAGTGTTCCCAACTCACTGTCTTTAAAGGAATTTTCGCTATGTCTGAGCCCCGCATTGTTGCTTCCAAAAAGCTTTCATCGTCGTGGGCCAGACGAATCGGCGTTCTGGCCATCGTCGGCGTGATGCTGGCCGGCAGCCTGGCGTCGTTCGACGCCGAGGCTCGCCGCATGGGTGGCGGCCGCAGCTTCGGCAAGCAGTCGTCAACGGCCACGCAGCGCAGCACCACGCCGCCGCCGGCCCAGCCCAGCCCGACGAATCCCGCGCAGCAAGCCGGCGCCCAGCGCGCGCCCGGCACGCCGACTCCCACGCCCACGCCGGCGCCGGCGCGCAACCGTTGGCTCGGGCCCATTGCGGGCCTCGCAGCCGGTCTCGGCATCGCGGCGCTGCTCTCGCACTTCGGTCTTGGCGAAGCGTTCGCCGGCATGATGGCCAACGTGATCGTCATCGCGCTGATTGCTTTTATCGCCATCTGGCTGATCCGCAAGTTCATGAGCCGCCGCCGCGCCGTGGAACCTGCGTACCAGACCGGCGGCGGGTATTCCTCGTCGAGCAACCTGAACCAGTCGTCGGGCGGGTACCAACCGCAGGAGCCGCGCTACACCGCGCCGCCCACGGGGCAGTACCTCGCGCCTGAAGCCAGTCCGGTCAGCACGCCGTCGGCCGCAAGTGCCTCGATTCCTGCAGGCTTCGACACCGAAGCGTTCGTGCGCAACGCGAAGGTCTACTTCGTGCGTCTGCAGGCCGCGTGGGACGCTGGCAACATGGATGACATCCGCGAGTTCACGACACCCGAGATGTTTGCCGAAATCCGCGTCGATCTCGCGGGCCGCGGCGCGCAACCCAACCAGACCGACGTCGTGCAGCTCAATGCGGACCTGCTCGGCGTGGAAGACCGCGGCAGCGAATATCTCGCAAGCGTGCGCTTCTCCGGCCTGATTCGCGAAGCCATGGGCGAGCCGGCCGAGCCGTTCGTCGAGGTCTGGAATCTCTCGAAGTCGCGCACGTCGGGCGAAGGCTGGCTCCTCGCGGGCATTCAGCAGGTCGATTCGCACTGAGTTCGCATGGCGGCCGCGCGCTCCGTGATTTGATTCAGATCACGAAGCGCGGCGTCTGCCAGTCGCTCAGCCGCCCGCGCCACGTCGTACCGGGCAGGGCGGCGGCGCGATCCTACGGCTCGAACGTTACAATAGGAACCCGCCCGGGCTGGTGCCCGTGCGGGTTTTCTTATTCCACGCCGATGACTCTCGCCGCCAAGCCCTTCGCTGCTGCCGTCAATCACCTGCTCGCCCGCGAAACGTGGGCACGCGAGCGCCTCGCTCACTATGCTGGCAAGACCGCGCGCCTCACGTGCCCGCCCGTCGTGCTCACGCTGCTCGTGCTGCCGGACGGCTATCTGGGCGCGGTCGAGGACCACGATGCCGGCGACGTCGATGTCACGCTATCGCTGCCTGCGGGCGCGCTCTCGTCGTTCGTGCAGGGCGGGCAGGCGGCCGTGATGAAGCACGTGAAGATCGAGGGCGACGCCGAGTTCGCGCAAGTCATCGGCAAGCTCGCCGAGCATCTGCGCTGGGAGCCCGAAGAGGACCTCGCGAAGCTGATCGGCGATGCACCGGCTTCACGCATCGCCACGCTTGCGCGTGCTGCGGGCGAGCAGGCGCTGCGCACCGGGCGCAACGTGCTCGGCTCGCTCACGGAATATCTGCTCGACGAAAATCCGCAACTCGTGCGGCGCGCCGAGCTCGACGGCTTCAACGAGGAACTGTCGCGCGCACGCGATGCGCTGGCGCGCGTGGAAAAGCGCATCGAGCGAATCGAACAAAAATCACAGGCCAGGGGCGCGAGCCAGAGTGCTGTGCCGCGCGGCTCGCGCTAGTCAACAGGCCTCCCAGACATGCGTTTTCTGCGTTTTCTCAAGATTATTTTCACCGTCATCCGCTTCGGTCTAGACGAGATGATGTTGAGCCGGATCAACGACCGGCGTGTTGCGCTGCTCCTGCGCATCACGACGATCGGCCGGCGCTTCGACGACCCTCCCGGCTTGCGTCTGCGTCTCGCACTGGAAAGCCTCGGCCCGATCTTCGTGAAATTCGGTCAGGTGCTGTCTACGCGCCGCGACCTGCTGCCGCCGGATATCGCCAACGAACTCGCGAAGCTGCAGGACCAGGTGCCGCCGTTCGATTCGAACGTGGCGATCGGCCTGATCGAAAAATCGCTGGGCGCGCCTGTCGATACGATTTTCGACGAGTTCGAGCGGGTGCCGGTGGCGAGCGCCTCGATCGCGCAGGTGCACTTCGCCAAGGTGAAGTCGGGCCAGCACGCGGGCAAGCCCGTGGCGGTCAAGGTGCTGCGCCCGAACATGCGTCCGGTAATCGATTCCGACCTCGCGCTCCTGCGCGACCTCGCCGTGTGGGCCGAACGTCTGTGGGCGGACGGCAAGCGCCTGAAGCCGCGCGAGGTGGTCGCGGAGTTCGACAAGTATCTGCACGACGAGCTCGACCTGATGCGCGAGGCCGCCAACGGCAGCCAGCTGCGCCGCAATTTCGCGGGCCTCGATCTGCTGCTCGTGCCGGAGATGTACTGGGAATTCAGCACGCCCAACGTTCTCGTGATGGAGCGCATGGTCGGCGTGCCGATCAGCCAGGTGGACAAGCTGCGCGCGGCGGGCGTGGATATTCCGAAGCTCGCGCGCGAGGGTGTCGAGATCTTCTTCACGCAGGTGTTTCGCGACGGCTTCTTTCACGCCGACATGCACCCCGGCAACATCCAGGTGAGCCTCGATCCCACGCATTTCGGCCGCTATATCGCGCTCGACTTCGGCATCGTCGGCGCGTTGTCGGACTTCGACAAGAACTACCTCGCGCAGAACTTCCTCGCGTTCTTCAAGCGCGACTATCACCGCGTGGCGACGCTCCACATCGAGTCGGGCTGGGTGCCGCCCAACACGCGCGTGGAAGAGCTGGAAAGCGCGATTCGCGCCGTGTGCGAGCCGTATTTCGACCGCGCGTTGAAGGACATCTCGCTCGGCCAGGTGCTGCTGCGGCTGTTCCAGACATCGCGCCGCTTCAACGTGGAAATCCAGCCGCAGCTCGTGCTGCTGCAAAAGACCATGCTCAACGTCGAAGGCCTCGGGCGCTCGCTCGATCCGGAGCTCGATCTCTGGAAAACGGCGAAGCCTTATCTCGAGCGCTGGATGACCGAGCAGATCGGCCTGCGCGGCTGGTACGAGCGCTTCAAGATCGAGGCGCCGCAGTGGAGCAAGACGTTGCCGCAATTGCCGCGCCTCGTGCATCAGATGCTGCTGCACCGCCAGGAGCCGGGCGGACTCGCCAACGACGAGACAATCCGCCAGATGCTCGCCGAGCAACGGCGCACGAACCGTCTGCTGCAGGGCTTGCTGGTGTTCGGCGTCGCGGTGGGCGTGGGCATGGTGGCGGCGCGCGTGTGGCTGGCGTTCGCCTACGGCGGCTGAAAACGCGCCGCCAGGACAGGGAATGAGACAAGGAGTGAGACGATGAGCGACCCGACCCTGCCGTCGCAACCCGGCGACGCGCCCGAGTTCGAAACCCGCGACCCGGCGTCGCCCTCGTTTTGGGACGAACGCTTCGCGCGGGGCTTCACGCCGTGGGACCAGGCGGGCGTGCAGCGCGAGTTCGAGGCTTTCGCCACCGCGCATCCCGATGCCGCCGTGCTGATTCCGGGCTGCGGCAACGCATGGGAGGCGCGCTGGCTCGCCGAGCGCGGCCGCGCGGTGCGCGCCATCGACTTCGCGCCGGCCGCGGTCGCGAGCGCGCGCGCGGCGCTGGGCCAGTACGCAGACGTGGTCGAAGAGGCGGACTTTTACGCCTACACGCCGCCGTTCACGCCAGCATGGGTGTTCGAGCGTGCCTTCCTGTGCGCGTTGCCCAAAGCGCAGCGCGCAGACTACGCGAGGCGCATGGCCGATCTGTTGCAGCCTGGCGCGCTGCTCGCGGGCTACTTCTTCATCGGCGAGACGCCGAAGGGGCCGCCGTTCGCCATCGCGCGTGACGAGCTCGACGCCTTGCTCACACCGTTCTTCACGCTGGCGGACGATCAGCCCGTGGCCGACTCGCTGCCTGTGTTCGCGGGGCGGGAGCGCTGGCTCGTGTGGCGCCGCCACGACGCCGCGCCGCCGCGCGCGTGAGCCGGATCCAAGCTGCATCCAGGCCGCGCCGGCCTTGGCTGGCGGGCGCGCCATGGGTTAGCCGCCTTGCATGGCCGCGCGCGCTCTTGATGTGCGCGCAACCTGCCCTCATCTGCCTTGAGGCGGCCGCAAGCCTCCGACCCTCCCCGCTGGACACCCAACCCCGGTAAATGCCAGGGGCGATCCTGGTTTGCGGCTATAATTCAAGGCTTTGCAAGCAATTAT
>DATBXG010000830.1:0-16607 GCA_036514415.1 Paraburkholderia sp. | reverse complement strand
TATGGCGTAACGAGCCCTGTGCATGCGGGCGCTTACGTGGCGTTCATCTCCATAGTCGTCATGCTCACGCTGCCGCTCTGGGCGCGTATCGCGAAGCGCCTCGACGCCATGCATCTGCTTGTCTACACGCAATGCGCCGCGGGCGTGCTTTCTGTAGCGAGCTATTTCGCAGCGACCGTGCCGCTCTTCTGGGTGCTTTCGCTCGCAATGTTCATGTGCAAAAGCAGCTATCTGCTGATGTACCCGTACATGATGCGGCTTGAAGCGAAAGAATCGCATGCGCATACCATCGGCGTCCTTTCCGTGGTGGTGCACTTCGGCGCGATTGCGGGCGCGGTGGCGGGCGGCTTCGTCATGCAGGTGTGGGACGCGCATCACTGCATCTTCGCCATGGCCGCCGGCGACTTCGTGCAGATGGCGATCTGCCTCTCGCTGATCCGCTCGCATCGCATTGCGCGTCGCTGCCGCTTCGCAGGCGAAACCAACGAAACACCGGTGAAGCCGGGCCTGCGCGAGCGCATGCCGATCCTGCGCCTCGCACTGCTCATGCTCGCGTTCGACTTTTGCGTGTATCTCATCCGGCCGTTCATGGTGTCGTACTGGCAGGCGGTCACGCACGCGCCCGGCGAGCTGGTGCCAGGGCTCGTGTTCGCCATACCAGGCATGGTCGCGCTGGCCGCATTGCGCATCAACAAGCGCCTCGCCACGCAGGGCAAACGCCTGCCTGACGCCATGCTCGCGAACCTGCTGCTATGCACCGCCGGCATGCTGCTGCAAGGCGTGGAAGCGCCGCTGTGGATCGTCGTGGGACGCGTGCTGTTCGGCTGGGCGCTGTTCCAGATCGTCGTGAAGCTCGACGTGACGATGTTCGCGCTGAGCACGCCCGCTTCGTATGCCGCCGATTACAGCGTCATCAACTTCTTCCAGAACCTTGGCGTGCTGCTCGCCTCGTTTGCTGCCGGTGCCATCGTGGACGAAGCCGGACTGCGCGCGCCCTTTTTCGTCGCCTCGGCTGGCCTCGTTTTGACTGCGCTCGCGAGCGTCTGGCTGCTCGCCCAACCGCGCGCCGCCGAAGGGCGCACCGCCGAAGGGCGCGCCGCCGAAGGCGCCACCCTTTCCAACCCGATTGCCGAAACAGGAGTCACCGCCCGTGCGAACTGAAATCGCTGCCGACGAAATCGCGCTGCGCCATGTCGCGGCGTCCCCCATCGCAGCACCAGAGCGCTTTCACATCCGCCCGCTCGACGCGCAACGCGACGCCCCCGCACTGCACCGCTGGTTCATCGAGGAACGCGCCGCGTTCTGGAACATGCGCGACAAGAGCGTGGCGGAAGTGGCTGCGTTCTACGAGGCGATAGCTGACTCGGGGCATGCGCAAGCCTGGCTCGGCATGCAGCAGGGGGCGCCCGCCTTCCTCTTCGAAAGCTACGATCCGGCACACGAAGAGATCGGCGAGCACTACGACGTGCGCGCAGGCGACCTCGGCATGCACCTGTTCGTCGGGCCTGCCGCCCGGCGCGCGCGGGGCTATACGCGACGTGTGTTCGAAACGCTCATGACGTTCCTGTTCGAGCGCCTTGGCGCCCAGCGCATCGTTGTCGAACCGGATGCGCGCAACACACGCATTCACGCACTGAACCGCGCGATGGGCTTCGTTCATACGAAGGAGGTTGCGTTCCGCGAGAAGACCGCATCGCTCGCATTCTGCACACGAGCCGATTTTTACGCATCCATTACGAAGGATCACTAAATGACACAAGGAAATCGCATCATGAATCACGCCACCAATCCGGCTTCCATGCAGCATATTCCCCTCACGCCCGATGAGGCTGCAGCCCATCTCACCCCTGAGGTGTGGCAGCACGCAAACCGCATGCTGGTTCGCAAGGCCATTGCCGAATACGCACACGAGCTGATCGTCGAGCCGCAGCGCGTGGGCGACGCGCCGGGCGAGCACCACGCGCACCACGCACGCTACGCGCTCGAATCCGATGACGGCGCACGCGTCTATACGTTCGACGCGCGGCAACTCGCGCTGCGCCACTGGAGCATTCGCGCCGAAACGATCGTTTGCACGCAGGACGGCGCCGAACAGCCGCTTGACGCGCTCAGCTTCATTCTCGACGTGAAGGCGCGCCTAGGAATCAAGGAGGACATGCTGCCGATCTACCTCGACGAAATCAGCAGCACGCTTTATGGCGCGGCCTACAAGGCGGTGAAAGACGGCCCGGACACGCCCGACCTCCTGAACGCTGACTTCCAGGCCATTGAAACCGCGATGAGCGAAGGCCATCCGGGCTTCGTCGCCAACAACGGCCGGCTTGGCTTCGACGCGGGCGACTATCGCGCGTTCGCACCCGAGGCCGGCTCGCCCGTCCAGATCGTCTGGCTGGCCGTGCACCAGGACAATGCCGCGTTCCACAGCGCCGCGGACCTCGACTACGAGCAACTGATGGAAGAAGAGCTTGGCGCACAAACCCTTGCGCGCTTTCGCTCGACGGTCGAAGCGCGCGGCGCAAACTTCGACGACTACCGCCTGATGCCCGCGCACCCGTGGCAGTGGTTCAACAAGCTCTCCATTGCGTTTGCGGCCTATGTGGCGACGAACCGCATCATCTGCCTTGGATACGGCGACGACCGTTACCTGCCCCAGCAATCCATTCGCACGTTCTTCAATCTCTCGGACCGCTCGAAGCGTTACGTGAAAACGTCGCTGTCGATCCTCAACATGGGCTTCATGCGCGGACTTTCGCCGTACTACATGTCGGGCACGCCCGCCATCAACGATTTCATCAAGGGCATGGTGGAAAGCGATCCGTATCTGCAGGGCAAAGGGTTCACCATTCTGCGCGAAGTGGCGTCCATGGGCTTTCGCAACCGCTACTACGAAGCGGCCGTGCAGGTGGACAGCCCCTACAAGAAGATGTTTTCGGCGCTCTGGCGCGAGAATCCGCTCCAACTCGCGACACATGGCCAACGGCTCATGACGATGGCCGCGCTGCTGCACACGGACCGTCATGGCGATGCGTTGCTGCCCGCGCTGATCGAGGCTTCGGGACTCACGGTGCAGGCCTGGCTCGAGCGCTATATGGAGGCGTATCTCGCGCCGCTCGTCCATTGCTTCTACGCACACGATCTGGTCTTCATGCCACACGGCGAGAATCTCATCCTCGTGCTCGAAAACCACGTGCCTGTGCGCGCGATCATGAAGGATATCGCGGAAGAATCGGCGATCCTGAACAAGGACGCGCAACTGCCGGAGACCGTCAAGCGCCTCGCCGTGGACGTGCCCGAGCGCGTCAAGCTGCTCGCGATCTTCATCGACGTGTTCGACGGCTTCTTCCGCTACATGAACCAGATACTCGTCGAGCGCGGCTGCTGCACGGAAGACGTGTTCTGGGACGCGGTGGCGCGCTGCGTCGCGCGCTATCAGGGCGAACATCCGCAGTTCGCAGACAAGTACGCCGAATACGATCTCTTCGCACCCGAGTTCCTGCACTCGTGCCTGAACCGCCTGCAACTGGGCAACAACCTGCAGATGGTCAACCTCGCGGATCCCGCAGGCAACCTCAAGATGGCGGGCAACTTGCAGAACCCGCTTGCGGGCAGGCGTGGCGTGCTGCAAGGCGCCGCGGTGGTGAATGGCGTGCGCGCCGAAGCGGTCGCGGCGTAAGCATGGCGGCGAACCGCGCGCTCAGCGACATGCTGCGCCTCGCCGCACGCCTCGTGCCGGGGTTGCAAGGCGCGGTCGCAGCGCGCGGCGCAGCTTGCCCGACGCAAGCGCTCGTGCATGCGCGTCCGGCGCCTTGCAGCGGCAACGCCAACCGCGCCGCACTCGATGCACTGCTCGCTTACTGGCAGCACACGTACCCCGAGGCCGGCCGCCCCTACTGGTCGTCGCGCTGCTGGGGCATCCTGATCTGGCAGCCGCTTTATCTGAGCGTGATTGGCGTGCACGCGTCGCGGGCGTCGCTGTCACTGCGGGACATCGCGCAACCGGTCGCCGACGGGTGGACCAGCGAGGTTCGCCTGCACGATCACGAACCCGTGCAGGGCGACACGCAGCTGCTGATCGCGCACGCCGCGAGCGAGATCACGGCGTGCTGCGCGCAAATGTCCGACGAACTGATGCCGGTGATCCGCCTGAACGCGGCATCGGCGTGCGGCACGCAGGCCGACGTGGTGCTCGCTGCACTGCTTGCCGCGCGCAAGGCGCGGCCCGAATGGAGCGACGCGCAGGTCGAAGCGCTTGGCCGGGCGTGGCTCGCGGCGCTCGGCCTCAACGGCCTCTCGGGCTACTTCCCCTTTGCGCGCACGGACGGCTCGCCCGCGCTCGCGCTGGAGCGGCGGACCTGCTGCTACCACTACCGCCGTCGCGACGGCGAACTGTGCAGCACGTGCCCGCGGCTCGCGAAGCATGAACGCATCGTGCGCCTGAACGCGCAACACGAAACTGGATGAAACCGACCGATGAACGATATCAGTGACCTCGCGCATCTCGCGCTGCCGCCCGATACGGAGGAAGCGCACGGGCAATTGCCCGCGAGCGCCTATTTCGACGAGGCGTTGTTCGAGCGTGAGATGGCGCGCATCTTCGCGCACTCGGCGCTGTACGTGGGCCACGAACAGTCGGTGCCCGAGCGCGGCGACTGGCGGCACCTGCCGCAGGACGAAGGCGGCCGCGTGCTGGTGCGAGGCGAGAACGGCGTGCAGCTGCTCTCGAACGTGTGCCGCCATCGCCAGGCGCTCATGCTGGGCGGCATGCCAGATAACATGAATGCAAACGGAGCCGAACCGGCGCGCGGCAATCTCGCCGCCAGCGGCGGCAACATCGTGTGCCCATTGCATCGCTGGACTTACGACGGCGGCGGCACGTTGATCGGCGCGCCCGAGTTCGAGCGCAAGCCCTGCCGCAATCTCGAACGCTTCGAACTGCGAAATTGTCACGGCATGCTCTATGAAGGTCCGCGTGAGCCCGCGCGCGACATGGCGCGCGTATTCGCCAGGCCCGAGTTCGACTTCTCCGGCTATGTGCTCGATCACGTCGAAACGCACACCTGCCGGTACAACTGGAAGACCTTTATCGAAGTCTACCTGGAGGACTATCACGTCGCGCCGTTCCACCCCGGACTCGGCCGCTTCGTGACCTGCGAGACGCTCGACTGGCAATTCGCCGATACGTACAGCATGCAGCGCGTGGGCGTGCACGCCGCGCTCGCGCAGCCCGGATCGGACATCTATCGCGCGTGGCACGACCGGCTGCTCGACTATCGCGGCGGCGAGGCGCCCGAATTCGGTGCAATCTGGCTTGCCTATTTCCCCACGCAGATGATCGAACTGTATCCGCACGTGCTCGTCATCTCGACGCTCTATCCGAAGAGTCCGCAGGAAACGCTCAACGTGGTGGAGTTCTACTACCCCGAGGAGATTGCCGCATTCGAGCGCGAATTCATCGAGGCGCAGCGCGCCGCTTATCTGGAGACGATGATCGAGGACGACGAGATCGCCGAACGCATGGACGCGGGACGCCTGCGGCTTTACAGGCGCGCCACGAGCGACGCCGGGCCGTATCAGTCGCCGCTCGAAGACGGCATGCGCCATTTCCATGCGTGGTACCGGCGCGCACTGGCGGCGCCGCTCGCGTAGGCGCCCGCGTTGTACGACATCGTAAGCTCTTGTCGCGCACTCGTAATCTGCTGCCGCCAGGCGAGCTTGCCTCGCCCGTCAAAACACAAGGGCGATCACGCCCCAACGACGTGATCGCCCTTTCTCGGCAAGCGCAATGCCCGCGCTCAGCTAACCCTTAGAACGCGACGTAAGGCGCTGTCCCGCCCGGCGCCGTTCTGCCAGCGATCGCAAAGTAGACGTTGCGCCCGAAGAAGAACGGCAAGCCCCAGTCGAACGTGGTGCTCGTGTTGGTCCCGGCGAGATCGTTGAAAGCCGAGGCCCGTGTCCCGGCAAGCGTGTTTTCGTTGGCGACCACGAAGGACATGTTCACGGGCGTCATGGTTCCGGCATTGCCAGTGGACGTCGCCGACAAAGCAAGCGTGGCCGTCGGGCAGTACCATCCGGTCCCGCCGGAGCACTGGGTAATGCTGCTGTCAAGGAAAAACAGGCCGTTGGATCCGCTGTCGACGTATGACTCGGACATGGTCTTCCCGTTGTACTGGGTCGTGAACAAGAGACTCGAGTCATAGCCAAGCACCGACGTGGCGGCAAACGTGTTGTTCGTTTGCGTTCCTATCCCGAAGATGAGAGAACCCTCGACGGAGGCCTGTCCTGCTGCCGAAAGGGCGGGCAACTCGACGATCACGCCATTGTTGTCTTGCGCGAATGCCGCCACCGGGTTCTGGACCTGGCTCGTTGCGCTCTGCTTCGTCGAATTGCAGATTCCGGTGGATGTGTTGCACGAAAAGTAAATGTCGTTCGCCGCATTGCTCGTGCAGCCCGGGCAATCCTGCACGAGATTGGCAACGCCCAGAATGCCGTTCGCGCCAATGAGCGAGGGCGCGTCCGCGAGTGTGTAACCAGTGGCGCAACCGGTCGGTGTCGAAGGAAAGCCAGACGTCGTGCCGTCGATCTGCATCGGCACGTTACTCGCGACCTCGCCAGCCAGCTTGATATCGGCGGTAACCACCGGCCCCCAGAAATACCGTCCATCCGCGAACGAATAGCACTCGCCAATGGAATTGCCACTGCTGTCTGTTTGCGTGGGAAGCAAGGTCGTCATGGTGCCGAGCGCCGAGGCCGCAAGACGCAGCCCGACCGAGCCGGTATCCACCAGAACGTCATTCACGGTGACGCATTGCGTGGTGCCGTGCACGCACACCGTCACCGTCGCCACCGGCAAATTCGGTGCATAGCCCGCACCGGTCGGCGCCAACGACGTGTCCACGTAAATCGGCAATACGTTGCCGCTGCCCGACGAGCTGCTGCTCGAACCCGACGAGGACGGTGTGCTCGATTGCGCAGTCTGACCACCGCTGCTGCTGCCGCCGCCACCACCGCATGCGGCCAGCACGAGGCAGAGCCCCATCGCCCAAAGTGTGTTGCGCATCGAGCTCATTGCAGGTCCTCCGGCGACACACCCGTGGGCATCGCTGCGGGCAACCAGGCCGTGCCGTGCATATTGTTCAGCCGGCCGCCCCCTACATACCTCATCTGCGACGTCTGGACCTGAACGTGTCGATGCAGGTCGCTATGGGAGGCCGTCTGCAGAGAGGCCTTGAATTCGGAGAAGTGGGTGCCCAGCAATTGCGACAGGTCCGGCGGGCGCGGCCCGCTCCAGGACACGGCAAATACCTGCCCCGCGGCGTTCGCGTATTCGCGCACCGTGGTGCCGGTGTCCAGCGTGATCACCTGCGTGGTGTATGCGGAGGTCGACGACGTCGAGGCCAACTGCCCTCGCAGACTCGATGCTTCGATTTGCATTGAATCGAACTTGCCGCCCAGTGCTGCCTGCGCAGAGGACTCGCAGAATGCAAATGAAGCGACGCCTGCCATTGCTGCAAGCAGCAAGGAGCGGGTTCCCCGGAATTCACAAAATCGAATTTTCATGTTTTCTCGTTTCTTCTCTCATTTTTGTATTGAGATCGCCGCCACCGGAAGTGGCGGGTCTCTTCAGCTATCGCTGCGGCGCCGGGAACCTGCACCTGCATTTTCCTGGCCACCGTCATCGATCTGGTACACACGCGTGCGAACCGCGGGCAGCTCGGGGGGATCCTGAGCGATTCCCCATGCCCTCAGCAAGCCGTCGAACGACGCCACGACAGTGGTCGAGCGGGGTTCCGGCAAAGGCACGCCCGTCGAGCGGTAGCGCGCGGATCCTCGCCCTGTGCCGGTGCCGACCCGCTCGGCGGCGCCGTTGCGCATCGCGTAGCGAACGACATCCGACGCTTCGCGAGAACTCATCAGCCCCGACGCCGTCATTTCGCTGACCGACGCGCTCTCGCGTTGCGCCAGCCAGCGCAGCAGCGTGAGCGCACTAGCGTGAACCTTCATTCGAGGCCTCTCCCCTGCACTTCGATTCGATTTTTGTCGTGGCCCTGTTCGTGGACCCGCACCCGGCGGCAATCGCGCCGGCAAGCGTGAACGAGGGCGTAAGGATGGCGCACGTCGGGAGAGCGAAAAGCGCGCGCGGGCTCTGGCTGCGCACGTAAATATGCCATTGGCTTTGCATTGCGTTCTTTCCCCGCACACGCAAGCGTGCGCGGTACCCCCCGGTGCGGTCGGTACGCCGCGTGTTTGAAATCGTGTCTATCTGCTCATCAGAGGCTATCGGCAACCTCCCGATGAATCTTTAGCGCGAGCGAAGCACGCAACGCGACGAGGGCGCCGCCGCGCGCTCGCCACGATCGATACGCCCACCCGAGCCGCCACGCGCTGATGCAAAACACATGAATCGACTCCCGGCGCGACATTGGGGGAATGTGCCCAGAATATGGGAAGTCCGGCAGACGGCGCGACGCGCGTCAGGCCGCCGGTGCGCGCCGCGTGAAGAGGCGCCGCGTGAGGTCGAACGCCACGAGATTGCCCGATACGACCAGCATGAGCCCGATAACGGCCAGCAACGACCAGCGGTAGCCCTCGAAAACGGTCGAAACCGCGAGCGCCACGACCGGGAACAAGACCGTGCAATAGGCGGCCCGCTCGGGACCGATCCGGCCCACCAGCGTGAGATACGCCGTGAAGGCGATCACCGAACCCGCCACGACGAGCCAGGCCAGTGCACCGAGGTAGCGCGCATTCATCTCGAGCCTGAACGGCAAACCGGCCACTGCGCTGCCGGCCACGAGCACCACGGTGCCGATCAGCATGGCCCAGCCCGTCGTGGCGAGCGGATGCAGCCCCATCGACTGCATGCGGCTCGACAGCAAATTCCCCGCGGAGAAGCACAGCGTCCCGAGAAACGCCACGGCAAGCCCGAGCCAGGCGGTCTGATCGCCAATATGGCCGGCCATCTGCTGCAGGAACAGGCAAACGATCCCGATCAGGCCCAGCACGGCCCCGCCCACCGCGGCGGGTTGCAGCGGCCGGCCCATGAAGAGGCGCCCATTGATCGAATTGAGCAGCGGCGCGGTCGAGAACACCACGGCCACGAGCCCGCTCGGCACGATGCTCTCGGCGTAGTAGAAGCACAGGAAATTGAGGCAGAAGAGCGCGAGCCCCTGGGCGACGAGGTAGCGCCACGCCGCGCGCGGCGGCCACATAGGGCGGCGCATGACGCCCAGCAGCGCAAACATCAGGAGCGCCGCGAGCCCGAAGCGCCAGGCGATCGAAACCGGCGCTGGCACGACGCCAAGCTGCCACTTGATGGCGATCCAGGTCGTCCCCCAGATCAGGACGGTGAGCGCGTAGAGAGCAAGATTCATTGCCGGAAAAAGTGTCGATACTCGAGGCCCCGACTATGGCGCAATGGGCCTGCCCGCACTTGTCCAGGATTGCGCATTTCTTGCCGGCGGTCAGCGCCGGCCGGGGCAGGCGCGTATACTTTCACGACCCCTTCACCACCTTGCTGCCTCCTGGCCCAACCATGAACACCCAGGTGTCTCTCCCCGCGCCAGCCGGCACGCCGTTTGGATTGCATTCGGTGTGCCGCACGCTGAGCGAGGCCAACGCCACGCTGGAGCGCTTCGCCTGGCTCGGCGACCACCTTGCAGCCGCCGTGTGGACACGCGAGACGCGCGAGGCCGAGACCATCTACGAGCGGCCGGGCCATCACACGCTGTCGTGCTATCTCGACGGCGGCTACCGCACCGAGCGCCAGAAGCTGCCGGGCATCTATGGCGCGCCGAGCCGGCTCTGCGCGCTGCCGGGCGACCACGAATCACGCTGGTGGGTGCGCGGCCACATGCATTTCATGCATCTGTATTTTCTGCCCGAGCACTTCACCCAGCGCGCCGTACGCGAGCTCGATCGTGAGCCGCGCGAACTCACGCTGGCAGACCGCACGTATTTCGAAGACGAACGCATCGCCATGCTTTGCCAGGCGCTCGCCAACGAAGATTGGGCCGATCCAGAGGGCCTGCTGCGCAGCAATGAAACCGCGCACGAGGTGTTGAGCCTGCTGCTGCGCAGCCAGGGCGTGAGGCGGCCGGGCGCGGTGCTCAAGGGCGGCCTCTCGGTGGCGACGCGGCGGCGGCTGCGCGACCATATCGACGCCCACCTTGGCGAGACATTGACGCTAGGCACACTGGCTGAAGTCGCGTGCCTCTCCGAATACCATCTCGCGCGCATGTTCCGCGCCTCGTTCGGACAGCCGCCGCATGCGTGGATCGCCGCCCAGCGCCTCGAGCGGGCCCGCGCCCTGTTGCGCACGACCGGCCTGCCGCTCGCGCAGATTGCTTCGGAGTGCGGTTATGCGAACGCGAGCCACTTCAGCCATCGCTTTCGCGAGGCATTCGGCGCCGCGCCGAATATCTATCGTCAAGCATTCCTGAAGTAATCGGCGCGCAGTCAATCGCGCGCCATGCGCCGCAGCCGCATGGCATGCAGTCGCTGGCTGAGCCCCTTGAACACGCTGTCCGCGTGCGGGTCGCCAAAGTGCAGCAGCACCGTGCAGCGCACGCTGGAAGGTGCACAGGCCTGATTCGCATGAAGCGAGCGCATGCCCCAGAAGAAGTACAGATTCCCCGGCGTCAAGGTCACGACTCTGGCCGAAAACCACCGCTGAACGAACGGCAAACGCCATACTGGCCCGAGCAGCTTTTCGACCACGATCTTCTCGATGATGTTGACGATCACGGAGCGCCGCACATCGCGCAAGTTGGGAAACATGACGAGGTTGCCCGGCGGTTCATGCGGCCCATGGGGTATCTGCACGGGGAGCAGTATCGACACCACATAAGAGTCGTAGTGGAAATTGTTCGAGTGACGGATTCCCTGCCTTCCGGTCAGCACCCGCATTATCGGCAGAATCCGGTCACTCGGTGGCGGCACCCCCATCTTGCGCACATAGAGCTGGCGCAATAGCGCGAGCAGGCCCGGATCTTCGCAAAGCGGAGCGAGACAGCTACGGGCCATCCATTCCACGCCGCTGAAGCCAAAATATCTGGCGCCCTGCTGCTCGATCAGCTCGGCAACCGAGCTGCGGAGCCTGGCGAGAATGGCTTCCGGCAAGACGTCGCGCAGCACGCCCACGCCGGATTCGTCCATCGATCGTGCCAATGCCTGTGCGCTTGCCACGCTCACAGGCGCGATCGCGTCACGCGGCAATTCGCGATTCAGCGCGGTCATCGCAGTCCCTCGCCCGGCTCGCCGGTCCTCAACGAGCGCTGGCTTCCAGTCAATGCAGATTCGTCAGACTGAAGCAAAAAGTTGATGGGTTCCGTGCGCCTTCGTACACATCTCCTGGCGAGTCACATTGTTATGCGGCAGGCACGTATTCTGCGCGCGTGCAAAAAAGCTCCGACGCGCAGCCGAGGTTTTTTATGCTCCACGCGTGATTCACCACTCGAGCGCCGGTTTGGTCGTGACTTTGCCAGAATGGACGGCATGCGTTGGCCGATGGCGGCCGATGTGGCGCGCATTTCTCGAAGGAGATCGTCATGGCGGAGCTAGTGACTTGTTTGTGGTTCGATGAAGGCAGCGCGCGCGAGGCGGCGGAGTTCTACGCCGCGACGTTTCCCGACAGCCACGTCGACGCGAGGCATGCGTCCCCGATACCGGGCATCGGCCAGGGCGCGGAACTGCTGGTCGAATTCACACTGCTCGGCCAGCGCTTCGTGGGCCTGAACGGCGGACCCAACTTCAGGCCGAACCAGGCGGTGAGCTTCATGGTCGAGACCGACAACCAGGAGGAGACCGACCGCTACTGGAGCGCCATTGTCGGCAACGGCGGCGAGGAATCGGAGTGCGGCTGGTGCAAGGACCGCTGGGGCTTCTCGTGGCAGATCACGCCCAGGCGCCTGCTCGAATTCGTCACCGGCGCCGATCGCGAAGCCGGCAAGCGTGCGATGGAAGCGATGATGGAAATGCGCAAGATCGATATCGCCACGATCGAACGCGCCGCGGCAGGGAAATAACGGAAGGACGACGAAGGCGCATGGGAACGATGCCTGCGTGAGACGTTCCACGTCGTATTGCTCGCGTGCAAGCGGTATCTATCGAGCGTGCTCCGGATGTATGCCATATTTGCGCTATGCGCGCCCTCCCACTCGCCACCATCCGGCCGATCGTTATCGCCACGCTCGCGCTCACCGCTGGCGCTCGCGCTTTCGCCCAGCGCGCGCCTTCCTTGCCGCTGCACTGTACCGACCTCGCCGGCGTGCTGCTGCCGCCCGCCAGCATCGGCCTGCCGACCAATGGCGCGCTCGTGTTGAGCGCCGCCATGATCCCCGCGACCGCGACCGGCAACCTCAACGGCGACTTCTGCCGCTTGACCGGCGTGATTCGCGCGCAGAGCGCCGGCACCCCGGATATCCGCTTCGAAGTGAATCTGCCGGGCCGGTGGAACCGCCGCGCGCTGCAATTCGGCGGCGGCGGCTACAACGGAGTCGTCGTGCCGGGAACCGGCCCGATGCCCTTGTCGCCTGAGCGCGCGCCGCTCGCTCGCGGTTATGCGACCTTCGGCGACGACTCCGGCCACAACGGCACGTCGTCCGAGGCGAACTTCGGACTGCTTGAGGAATCCGTGACGAACTTCGGCTACGCGCATCTGAAGAAGGCGCATGACGTTGCGCTGGCACTGATCGAGCGCGGCTACGGGCAGGCGCCGGAGCACGTCTATTTTGCGGGCGGCTCGACGGGCGGCCGCGAAGGCTACACCGTGATCCAGCGCTACCCCGACGACTACGACGGCGTGATCGCGAATTCGCCTGCGCTGAACTTCTCGGGCGTACGCTTGACCGGCGTCGTGGTGGGACAGCACGAATACCGCACGCCTGGCGGGTATCTATCGCCGCAATTGCTGGAGCACGTGTATGAGCGCGTGATGCAGATGTGCGACACGCTCGACGGCGCCGCCGATTCGATCATCAGCGACGTCGAGGCATGTCGCACCAAAGAGCCGGAGATCATCGAGTCGCTGCGCTGCCAGAACCAGGACCAGACGGATCGTCAGCACGCCAGCGACGACTGCCTCACGCCGCCGCAGATCGCGACGCTGGAAAGCCTCCGTGACGGCCTGCGCCTGCCCTACGCGCTCGCGTGGAATGTGGACAGGTACCGCGGCTACAACGTCTTCCAGGGAACGCGCTTCACGAGCATGCTGGGGCTCGCGCATTCACCCCAGCGGCAAACGCAGCTCGCCTTCGTGCCCAACGGCTACCTGTACGCGCAGGGCGACGCCTACCTCAAGTACTTCATCACGCACGACCCGACCTTCGATTCGACGAACTTCGACGTGATGCATCCTGGCCGCTATCGCGAGCGGCTCTTCACGCTCTCGGCGACGATCGGCGCGATGAACCCCGACATCTCGCGCTACATCGCGCGAGGCGGCAAGCTCATCACCTTGCAGGGGCTCGCCGACGAGGTCATCAGCCCGAACCAGACGATCGCGTATTACGAGGGGCTCGTCGGGCGCTACGGCGAGGAGCGCGTGGACAGCTTCATGCGGCTCTACATGGTGCCGGGTTACCAGCACGGCAACGGCGTGTTCATTCCGTCGGTGGATCTGCTCGGCGCGCTCGACGACTGGGTCTCGCACGGCAGCGCGCCGGAAACGCTGTTCGCGACCGACATCGCGCAGGCCACCAACGGCCGCACGCGGCCGCTGTGCCGCTACCCGGCGTTCCCGCGCTATCTCGGCAAGGGCAATCTGAATCTGGCGACCAACTTTACCTGCGTGATGCCGTGATGGGCCAGGCGCCCCGCACTACGCCGCCGACACCCGGCGCGCGGCGCGCTGAGGCAGCACCGCGATGCAGCCGACGATGAAGATCAGCAAAAGCGCGGACGCATAAAACCGGCTGAAATGCATGCCGCCGTCCGCTACCGGCTTGTCGAGCAGGTCGCCCAGCGTCGCGCCGAGCGGACGCGTGAGCACGAACGCGAACCAGAAGAGCGCCGTGCGCGAAACGCGCGGCCACAGCCAGAGCAGCCCCACGACGACGAGACCCACGCCGAAGATCGCGGCGCCGACTTCATAGCCGAGACCGAGGCCGCCGCGGTCTTCGCCCGCCACCCAGTCGCCGAGCGCGGTGCCGAGCGTTTGCGAAAGCAGGATCGTGATCCAGTAGAACCACTCGACGCGCGCAGTCGCGACGCTCTCGATCGAAACCGAGCCCTCCACGCGGTACCAGATCGCGAGGCTGGCGACGAGCAGCAGCAGAATGATCGACACGCCGCCTGGATAGCCAACGCCGAGCGAGCGGTCGCAAAAGTCGGCGAGCGTCGTGCCGAGCGTGGTCGTGGCGACGATCGTCGCCCAGTAGAGCCACGAATAGAAGCGTTGCGCACGGATCTGCGCCGAGACCAGCACGACAAAGCAGGCGAGGAAAATGAGCGAACCGATCAGGTAGCCCAGATTCAGCGACATCGTCACCCAGTCTCCGCCTGTCTCGCCGAGCGTTGTGCAGGCAACCTTGATGATCCAGAAGCCGAGGGTCACTTCAGGAACCTTGCTGACTGCGTGTTCGATGAAACTACGTGAGCTGGAAGACATGAGAACTCCTTGCGCGCGTGAGGGGCAGAATGAATCGACCTTGGACTATATACGTCCCTTGCTTAACTAACGCTTAACTCGCGCCTGGTACATCTTGATACACGCTTGATACGCCCGGCGCACGCACCATTGCCTGCACATAAGCAATTTCTAAGGTTGGTTGCGTAGTCTTTGGACATGCGTCGTGAAAAACGTATGGCGCATTTTCCAGCAAGCGCCCTTGCAAGCAGCGCAACTGCTTATCAGTAATCCGAATCAATTTTTACTATATGGAACACGTATCATGAAACTTCTATTCGCTTCCGCCATTGTCTCGCTCGGTCTTGCTTTGTCGCCCGCCGTCTTCGCCCAGAACGCCGCACCCAGCGATCAGGCGCCGCAGATGCAGCAACAGGCAAAATCACGGGATTCCGGCACGCAACACGCCACCGACTCGGGCTATGGAATGGGAAGCGCCGGCACTTCGAATGCGTCCTTCGCGCATGCGTCGAGCCATGGCGAAATCGTGTCGCACGAGGGACGCAACGGTCTCTTCGCGCATCATTGATCATCGATGCGAAAAATCCGCACGTCAATCAGCGCGAAACGGCGATACCAATGCGGGCGGCCCAGCGGTGCTGGTTGTATTCGAGAAGATCTTCGGCGTAGCCGTTGAAATAGTTGAGGAACACATACCCGCCCCATGCATTGCCGAACAGCTTGGCGAGCGGGTATGTAAATTGCAAATCGACGCTTCCATAGGTCGATCTCGAGCCCTTTCTCAAGGTAGTCGCGAGTTGCCAGCCATCCGGGCTGCCGTATTTGATCAGCAGATCGACATAGCCGCGATAGTGGGCGATATCCGAATTCGCTTCCTGGATGTGTTCGTACGCGTAGATTTTCGGCGCAATGGTCAGGTGGTTGGCGTTGATGTCGCCGAAATCCCAGATCGGCTGCACGTACACGATGTCGACGCCGCGCGACCCGGCACCGGCGGTCCCGTTCGACTCGTGCTCGTAGCCCGTTTCGATGCCCATCCGGGTGAACCACTTGCTCCTCCACCCGGTGTCCTCGAGGTAGTAGAAAAGCGCGGGCATGTAGCTCGTATCGTGGAACGGCGAGTCAACCCCGCGGATATTCCAGAGCGAAGTCTGCGTGTAGGCGAAATAGAGGTTGTCGACGAAACCACGTGAACGCGGATCATCCGGCAACACGAAGCGGAATTTGATGCTGACCTGGAATCGTGCGAGATCCGCGTCGTTCGAGGACCAGCCGTCCGCGAAATAGTTCGGTTGGTAAAACGAAAGGCGGCCCAGGAGGAAGGTGCCGAGATTGGGCACGATCGAATTCGAAGGCTTCACGGTCGAAGGCGGCATTTGCGCGGCAAGCGACTCGTTGCCCGCCATCGGCCCTTCGGCCGGCACGATGGCGAGCGGAGTGGATGCGGGCGCAACGGCCGCTGCCGCTGCCGCGGGTGCAGGCGCTGATGCTGGCGACCCGGCGTTCGCCGTGGCGGAGTGCGGCTTGCGCGTGAGCAGGACCAGCGAAGGCGAAACGTCTACGCCGGGCACGTCCACTCTCACCGCGCCGCGCGCCCATTCGGGCCATGGCGCGCTATAGCTCACCGCCTTCATTTCGCCGGCCGCGAGCCTCACATGCTCGGGCGCGCCGGATTCGCGCGCGAGCAGCAAGGCTCTCGGCAACTGCTCGCCATTGGTGAGCGTGATGCTCAACGTGCGGGGCACATCGACCGAGGTTCCGGAAGGCGCGTCGCCGGTGTACACGATCGTCACCACGAGCGGCTCGTCGGAGCGCGCCTCGCGCGGCGGGCGCATGATCGACACGGCAGCGCGGCTCTCCGGCACCCAGGCTGCGAACGTGGTCACGGCCAGCGCCGCGCATGCCAGCCTTCCCCATGGCAACCGGGAGGTTGGAATGGAGCTGGGAGCGTATGCCCTGCAAGATGCAAAACGAATCGCCGATCGAATCGCCACGTTGCCTCCTTGTATCGCGAGAATGGCTC
>DATBXG010000829.1:0-10390 GCA_036514415.1 Paraburkholderia sp. | reverse complement strand
GGGCAGCTGTCGGCAGGTTGAAGCGGCGCGGGTATAAGCCTCTGCCATTACGGAGAGTCTTTATCCCCAAGGCCAATGGGAAGGAACGCCCTCTGGGCATCCCGACCATGCGGGACAGGGCGATGCAAGCCTTGTATCTGCTGGCCTTGGAGCCAGTGGCAGAGTCGACGAGCGACCCGAACTCTTATGGGTTCAGGAGAAATCGCTCAACGGCGGACGCCATGTCTCAGTTATTCGTTTCCTTGTCCCAGAAGGGCTCTGCCCACTGGGTACTAGAGGCGGATATCAAGGGATGCTTTGACTGGATCAACCATGACTGGCTGGTCGCCCATGTCTCAATGGACAGGGGCATCCTGCGGAAATGGCTGAAGGCTGGCCTGATTTACCAAGGCCGGTATCAGGCGACAGAGGCCGGGACGCCACAGGGAGGCATCATTTCCCCGACGCTGGCAAATATGGCGCTGAACGGGCTCGAAGGAGACCTTATGGAGCACTTAGGTGCGAAATTTGGAATCGGACGAGCCAGGAAGCTGAAGGTCCACGTGGTGCGATACGCGGATGACTTCGTGATTACCGGTGACTCGCGAGAGACACTGGAGCAGGAAGTCAGACCTTGGGTGGAAGCATTCCTCGCGGTCAGAGGGTTGCAACTCTCCGAGGAGAAAACGCGGACGACACACGTAGACACCGGCTTTGATTTCCTTGGGTGGAATTTCCGGAAATACTCGGGAAAGCTACTCATCAAACCGAGCAAGAGGAACGTGAAGACGTTCTATCGCAAGGTGGCGGAAACGATCAGCGGGAACAAGACGGTGAAGCAGGTGGATTTGATCCGCACGCTCAACCCGATGCTGCGAGGATGGGCGCAGTACCACCATCACGTGGTTGCAAAACAGGCGTACAGCCGCATGGAGCATCTCGTGTTTCAGAGACTCTGGCGGTGGGCAAAACGGCGGCACTCAAACAAGAAAGCTGACTGGATTCGGAGGAAGTACTTCCACCAGATTGGCGACCGAGGCTGGGTGTTCTCTGCCACTGCAGAACGTGTAGACGGTAGTACGGGGCAACTTGAGCTGTATCACCTCGGTGGCACAGCGATCAAGCGGCACAAGAAGGTGAAAGGGGATTTCAATCCCTTTGATCCGGAATGGGAGCAGTACGGCGAGCAGCTACGGCAGCAGCGAATGGAGCAATCCAGAGGCTATCTGCGACAGTGGTTCAAGCTGTACACGTCGCAAGAGGGTAGATGTGCACTCTGCGAACAGGTTCTCGAATTTGATACGGGTTGGCACGACCATCACCTAATCTACAAGGTGTACGGGGGAACCAACTCTCTGTCAAATCGGGTACTGCTTCACCCGAACTGCCACCGGCAAGTACATGCCCGGGGTTTGAACGTAACTAAGCCGGCTCCGTCAAAGACATGATGGGGCTTTTAAAGGGACACCTTTAAAGGTATGGCTCGAGCCGGATGCGGGGACAACTCGCACGTCCGGTTCCACGGGGGCCCCTATCCCGGAAGGGATGGGGGCTACCCTACTCATCTGTTTACGAGGCGTGCCACGCAATCGTTGGGGCGCGCCTTTTTCGCTTGATCGGCACTGAATGGATCATATTCGTAACTTCTCGATCATTGCGCACATCGACCATGGCAAGTCGACGCTCGCCGATCGCATCATCCAGCTGTGCGGCGGCTTGTCCGACCGCGAAATGGAATCGCAGGTGCTCGACTCGATGGATCTCGAGCGCGAGCGCGGCATCACCATCAAGGCGCAGACCGCTGCGCTCTCGTACAAGGCGCGAGACGGCAAGGTCTACAACCTGAACCTGATCGACACGCCGGGGCACGTCGACTTCTCGTACGAAGTCAGCCGTTCGCTGTCCGCGTGCGAAGGCGCGCTGCTCGTGGTGGACGCAAGCCAGGGCGTCGAGGCGCAGACGGTGGCGAACTGCTACACCGCGATCGAGCTCGGCGTGGAAGTCGTGCCTGTGCTCAACAAGATCGACCTGCCCGCCGCGAACCCCGAAAACGCCATCGAAGAAATCGAGGACGTGATCGGCATCGACGCGACCGACGCCACGCGCTGCAGCGCGAAGACCGGCCTCGGCGTGGAAGACGTGCTCGAAGCGCTCATCGCCAGGGTGCCGCCGCCCAAGGGCGATCCGGAAGCGCCGCTGCAGGCGCTCATCATCGACTCGTGGTTCGACAACTACGTGGGCGTGGTCATGCTCGTGCGTATCGTCAACGGCACGCTGCGTCCGAAGGACAAGATCAAGCTGATGGCCACCGGCGCGCAGTATCCGGTCGAGCACGTCGGCGTGTTCTCGCCGAAGTCGCGCAACCTCGACGAGCTTTCGGCGGGGCAGGTGGGCTTCATCATCGCCGGCATCAAGGAACTCGCTGCGACCAAGGTGGGCGACACCGTCACGCTCGCGACGAAGCCGGCGCCCGAGCCGCTGCCGGGCTTCAAGGAAGTCAAGCCGCAGGTGTTCGCGGGCCTCTATCCGGTCGAGGCGAACCAGTACGACGCGCTGCGCGAATCGCTCGAAAAGCTCAAGCTCAACGACGCCTCGCTGCAGTACGAGCCGGAAGTTTCGCAGGCGCTGGGCTTCGGCTTCCGCTGCGGCTTCCTCGGTCTCTTGCACATGGAAATCGTGCAGGAGCGTCTGGAGCGCGAGTTCGACATGGACCTCATCACTACGGCGCCGACCGTGGTGTACGAGGTCGTGCAGGCGGACGGCAGCACGATCAAGGTCGAGAACCCGGCGAAGATGCCGGAGCCCCCGAAGATCGCCGAGGTCCGCGAGCCGATCGTGACCGTGAACCTGTACATGCCGCAAGAGTACGTGGGTTCGGTCATCACGCTGTGTACGCAGAAGCGCGGCAGCCAGATCAACATGCAGTACCACGGCCGCCAGGTGCAGCTCACCTACGAAATCCCGATGGCGGAAATCGTGCTCGACTTCTTCGACCGACTGAAGTCGGTGTCGCGCGGCTATGCGTCGATGGACTACGAGTTCAAGGAGTACCGCAGCTCGGACGTCGTGAAGGTCGACATGCTCATCAACGGCGACAAGGTCGATGCGCTGTCCATCATCGTGCACCGTTCGCAGTCGCAGTACCGCGGCCGCGAAGTGGCTGCGAAGATGCGCGAGATCATTCCGCGCCAGATGTACGACGTGGCCATTCAGGCCGCGATCGGTGCGCACATCATCGCGCGCGAGAACATCAAGGCGCTGCGCAAGAACGTGCTGGCCAAGTGCTACGGCGGCGACATCACGCGCAAGAAGAAACTGCTCGAAAAGCAGAAAGAAGGCAAGAAGCGGATGAAGCAGGTCGGTTCCGTGGAAATTCCGCAGGAGGCCTTCCTCGCGATTCTCCGCGTTGAAGACAAATAAGCCAGAACAACGGACCTCTACATGAATTTTGCGCTGATTCTTTTTGTGCTCGTCGTTTTGACGGGCGTTGCGTGGGTTGCAGACAAAGTGGTTTTCATGCCGCGCCGGCGCCTCGCCGCCGATGCGGCGGTCGCGGAGTTCGACCGGCAGCAGGAACGCATCGGCGAGCGCTTCGCCGATGAAAATGCGCCTGCCACGCGTCAAAACCTGCGCAACGAAAAGCTGCGCCAGCCGTGGTGGCTCGAGTACACGGCGAGCTTCTTTCCCGTCATCCTGATCGTGTTCTTCGTACGCTCGTTCGTCGTGGAGCCGTTCAAGATTCCGTCGGGCTCGATGGTGCCCACGCTGCTCGTCGGCGACTTCATCCTCGTGAACAAGTTCGACTACGGCATCCGCCTGCCGATCACGAACACGAAGATCACGCAGGGCCGGCCGCTCGAGCGCGGTGACGTGGTCGTGTTCCGCTATCCGAAGGACGAGTCGGTCGACTACATCAAGCGCGTGATCGGCCTGCCGGGCGACGTGGTCGCCTACCAGGACAAGCAACTCACGATCAACGGCAAGCCGGTGCCGGAAGTGCCGCAGGGCGACTTCTTCGACGAAGAGCGCATTGGCTACGCGAAACAGTTCACGGAAGATCTCGGCGACGGGCGAAAGAACAACATCCTCAACAACCCCGCGGTGCCGCCGTTCATCGTGGGCGCAGAGGATTATCCGTATCGCGACAACTGCCAGTACAACGCGCGCGGCGTGATCTGCAAGGTGCCGCAGGGCAACTACTTCATGATGGGCGACAACCGCGACAACAGCGCGGACAGCCGCTACTGGGGCTTCGTGCCCGACGCGAACATCGTGGGCCGCGCGTTCTTCATCTGGATGAACTTCAGCAACCTGCGGCGCATCGGTTCGTTCAATTGATACACGCGTGATGTGCGTGCCATGTACATGATGAGCACGCACATCGCGGCGAAGATGCCGCACGGCGAGGCGATCGAAGCAGCAACAAAAATCGTACGCGCGAACGCACGTATTGCTCGAACAACGCGCATCGCATCTTCGCGCGCTACTTGAAGAACCCTCGGTAACGTCGCTTCATCATGGTTTTTCGCCCGCCGCCCCCTGTTTTCGCCGGGGGCGGCGGGCGCGTTATACTCTCCCCATGCCCCAATCTCCGTTGGAAAGCCGTTTGCGCTTCGAATTTCGCAATGCGGAATTGTTGCGTCAGGCTTTAACCCACCGCAGTCACAGTGCCACGCATAACGAACGCCTCGAATTCCTCGGTGATTCGGTTCTGAATTGCGCGGTGGCTGCCCTATTGTTCCAACGTTTTGGCAAGCTGGACGAGGGCGACCTCTCGCGTGTGCGCGCGAACCTGGTCAAGCAGCAGTCGCTCTACGAGATTGCTCAGGCCCTCAATATTGCCGACGGCCTGCGCCTTGGCGAAGGCGAGTTGCGCAGCGGCGGCTTCCGCCGTCCGTCGATCCTCGCCGATGCGCTGGAAGCGATCTTCGGCGCGATCTTCCTCGACGGGGGCTTCGACGCCGCCCAGACCGTCATCAAGCGCCTCTACGTGCCGATTCTCGATCACATCGATCCGCGTACGCTCGGCAAGGATTCCAAGACGCTGCTGCAGGAATACCTGCAAGGCCACAAGATCGCGCTGCCGACCTACACGGTCGTCGCGACGCATGGTGCGGCGCACAATCAGCAGTTCGAAGTCGAATGCACGGTGCCGAAACTCGACGTGAAGGTGTCGGGTTCGGGCGCGAGCCGCCGCGCGGCGGAACAGGCTGCGGCGAAGAAGGCGCTCGACGAGGTCATGGCGGCGGCGCCCGCGCTCGTTGCCAAGCCGCGGCGCTCGAAGGGCGCGCGCGCCCCAAAGGTAGAGCCCGAGGTCGTCCCCGGCGTGACGGGCGTGCAGGGCGCGCTCGATCTGCGTGCGCCGGAGCGCCGCGAGCGCGCCGCGGCGCGTGCCGAACGGCCGGCGCAGCCGGCGGCTGCCGAAGGCGCGCCGCTCGCCGTGATTCGCGCCGCGCACGTGCAGGAACGCCCGGCGGAGAAGGACAAGCCTGCCGAAAAGCCCGCGGAGAAAGCTGAGCGCGGTGCAGAGAAGGCGAGCGACAAGCCCGCCGACAAGGCCACGGGTTTCGACGCCGTGCCGAGCGCCGGCTCTATCGGCCACCGCTCGGCCGCGGTGAAAGCCGATTCGGCGCTGCGCAACGTCGAACGCGCGCACACCGCCACCACCGGCGCCGCCAGCGCCGACACCGATGCGCACGCCGAGGCCAGTGCGGCCATTCCTGTGCGCGCGGCCGATGCCGGCCACTGATTCCACCCAGGCGCGCCGCGAGCGCGCCTCCCGTTTTTCTATTCCGGTCCGATCATGAACGCACCCACTTCCACTCCTGCCGGTTTCCGTTGCGGCATGGTCGCGATCGTCGGCCGTCCGAATGTCGGCAAATCGACGCTGATGAACGCGCTGGTCGGCCAGAAGATCAGCATCACGTCGCGCAAGGCGCAAACGACGCGTCATCGCATCACCGGTATCAACACGATCGACGACGCGCAGTACATCTTCGTCGACACGCCCGGTTTCCAGACGCGCCACAGCACGGCGCTCAACCGCTCGTTGAACCGCGCGGTGACCTCCACGCTCAGTTCGGTCGATGCCGTGCTGTTCGTGATCGAAGCCGGCAAGTTCGGCCCCGACGACCAGAGGGTGCTCGACCTGATTCCGCCCAATGCGCCCACGATCCTGATCGCGAACAAGATCGACCGTGTGAGCGACAAGGACACGCTTTATCCGTTCATCCAGCAGATCCAGGGCTTGCGCGAATTCCGCGAGATCGTGCCGCTCTCGGCGAAGAACCCCGACGACATCAAGCGCCTGCTCGACACGCTCAAGCCGTATCTGCCCGAAGGCGAGCCGATCTACGGCGAAGACGATCTGACCGACCGCAGCGAGCGCTTCCTCGCCGCCGAAATCCTGCGCGAGAAGGTGTTCCGCTGGACCGGCGACGAATTGCCGTACACGAGCACGGTGCTGATCGACAAGTTCGAGCAGGAAGGCCGCCTGCGCCGTATTTTCGCGACGATCCTCGTCGAGCGCGACACGCAGAAGGCGATGGTCATCGGCCAGAAGGGCAGCAAGCTCAAGCAGATCAGCACTGAGGCGCGTCTCGACATGGAGAAGCTTTTCGACGGTCCCGTGTACCTCGAAACCTTCGTGAAGGTGAAGAGCGGCTGGGCCGACAACGAAGCCGGGCTGCGCGCCTACGGTTACGAGTAAGCACGACGGGCACTGCGTATGAGTGACGGCGCTGCCGGAACCCTGCACGACGACTGGCCCGCGCACGACGAAGCGCAGGCCGACGAGGCGTTCGCTCCGGGCGAAGCGTCCGGTTCCCGCGGCGCGCTGCGCTCGCGCACGACAGGCGCTAAAAGCACTGAAAGTACGAAGCGCAGCTCGAAGGTGACGAAAGGCGCCGCAACCCGCAACGCGATCACCGAAGGCGCCGACGCCACGCTGGAAGGCCGCGCCGAACCGCGCAACGGCCGCAAGACGACCGCGCGCTCGCAATTGCCTCGCGCCTCGCGCAGCACGACCCCCGATTACCGCATCGCCGAGCAGCCGGCTTTCGTGCTGCACAGCTACCCGTACCGCGAAACGAGCCTCATCATCGACGTGCTCTCGCGCGATCACGGCCGCGTCGCGCTCGTCGCGAAGGGCGCGAAGCGGCCGCACTCGGCGCTGCGAGCCGTGCTGCAAACCTTCCAGCCGCTCGCGCTCTCGTGGACCGGCAAGGGCGAAGTTCGCACGCTCACGGGCGCCGAATGGGTGGGCGGCATGTTGCCGCTGACCGGCGACGCATTGCTTTGCGGCTTCTACGTCAACGAGCTGCTGGTGAAGTTCATCGCGCGCGAAGACCCGCATCCCGAGCTCTTTCGCCACTATGTCGTGACGCTCACGCGCCTCGCGCACGACGAGCCGCCCGTGCAGGTGCTCCGCTCGTTCGAGCGCGTGCTGCTGCGCGAAGCGGGCTATGCGCTCGCGCTCGATCGCACCGTGAACCGCAAGACCGTGGTGGCCGAAGGGCGCTACGTGTTCGATCCGGAACGCGGCGTGCGCGAAGCCTCCGACGAGTGGCCCGCGCAATGGCCGGTGCTCTCGGGTCAGACGTTGCTCGACATGGAAGAGGACGATTACCATCGACCCCAGACGGTTGCGCAGAGCAAGGCGCTCATGCGCTTCCTGCTGAACAATTACCTTGGCGGCACGCCGCTCGCGACGCGCCAGATCCTGATCGACCTGCAGAACCTATGAGCTTCTTTCTCACTTCGCCCAACGTGATCGACCTCGGCGTGAACATCGACCACGTCGCCACGCTGCGCAACGCGCGCGGCACCGCTTATCCCGATCCGATCCGTGCAGCGCTGCTTGCCGAAGAGGCGGGCGCCGACGCGATCACGCTGCACCTGCGCGAAGACCGCCGCCATATCGTCGACGCCGACGTGCGCGCGCTGCGTCCGCAACTGAAAACGCGCATGAACCTCGAGTGCGCGGTGACGCCCGAGATGCTCGACATCGCGTGCGAGATCAAGCCGCACGACGTCTGCCTCGTGCCCGAAAAGCGTCAGGAGCTGACGACCGAAGGCGGCCTCGACGTCGCGGGCCACTTCGATGCCGTTGCCGCCGCGTGCCGTCAGCTCGCCGATGCGGGCTGCCGCGTCTCGCTCTTCATCGACGCGGATGAAACGCAGATCCGCGCGGCGCACGAAACGGGCGCACCCGTGATCGAGCTGCATACGGGCCGCTATGCCGAGGCGCACGATGCCGGCGAGCAGGAGCGCGAATACGAGCGTGTGGTCGCGGGCGTGAACTGCGGCAACAGTCTCGGGCTGAAGGTCAACGCCGGGCACGGCCTGCACTACACGAACGTGCAGCAGATCGCGGCCATCGACGGTATTGTCGAGCTGAACATCGGCCATGCGATCGTTGCGCACGCAATCTTCGCGGGCTGGGAGAACGCCGTGCGCGAAATGAAGGCGATCATGGTCGCGGCGCGTCTCGGCGCACGCGTCTGATTGCTTCTCGCGTCGCGAGAGCGGGTTCGCGCGTGGCGCTCAGGCAATCGACAAGGCAATCGACATCCATCGACGGGAGTCTCATGGCGATTTACGGTATCGGCACCGACATCATCCAGGTGAGCCGCGTGGCGGCAGTCATGGAGCGCACCAACGGGCGCTTCGCGCCGCGCGTGCTGGGCCCGGACGAACTCGCCGTCTACGAGGCGCGCAAGGCGCGCTCGGAGGCGCGGGGCCTGGCCTACCTCTGCACGCGGTTTTCCGCGAAAGAGGCGTTCTCGAAAGCGATCGGCCTCGGCATGCGCATGCCGATGACCTGGCGCGCCATGCAGACGCTGAACGAGCCGGGCGGCCGTCCCGTGATCGTCGCTTCGGGCGTGCTGGCGCAGTGGCTCGACGAACGCGGCATCACGGCGCGCGTGAGCATCACCGACGAGCATGACTACGCGGTGTCGTTCGTGATCGCCGAAGTGAACGTCGCAGTCAACGGCTGATATCCATCGCCGTGCGCCGCGCGGCATCAACGCAAAACTCATCGATGAAGAATATTCCCGGGCCAGTAATGCTCGACGTGGTCGGCACCACGCTGAGCGACGACGACGTGCGCCGCCTCGCGCACCCGATGACCGGCGGCGTGATCCTGTTCGCGCGCCACTACGAGAACCGGGCGCAGCTCGTCGCGCTCACCGATGCGATTCGCGCAGTGCGCGAGGACCTCTTGATCGCCGTCGACCACGAGGGCGGCCGCGTGCAGCGCTTTCGCACCGACGGCTTCACGGTGCTGCCGGCCATGGGGCGCCTCGGCGCGCTGTGGGACAAGGACGTGCTGCTCGCCACCAAGCTCGCGACCGCGGTGGGCTACATCCTCGCGAGCGAGCTGCGCGCGTGCGGCATCGATCTCTCCTTCACGCCCGTGCTCGATCTCGGCTATGGCCAGTCGAAGGTCGTGGGCGACCGCGCGTTCCACCGCGACCCGCGCGTCGTCACGCTGCTCGCCAAGAGCCTCAATCACGGGCTCGCGCTCGCGGGCATGGCCAACTGCGGCAAGCACTTCCCGGGGCACGGCTTCGCGACGGCGGACTCGCACGTCGCAGTGCCCGTCGACGAGCGCCCGCTCGAAGCGATCCTCGGCGAAGATGCGCTGCCGTACGACTGGCTCGGTCTTGCGCTGACGGCGGTGATGCCGGGGCATGTCATCTATCCGAAGGTCGATTCGAAGCCCGCGGGCTTCTCGCGCATCTGGGTCGAGGAGATCCTGCGCAAGCGGCTGCGTTTCACGGGTGCGGTCTTCAGCGACGACCTCTCGATGGAGGCCGCGCGCCAGGGCGGCACGCTCACCGAGGGCGCCCGCGCGGCGCTCGAAGCGGGTTGCGACATGGTGCTGATCTGCAACCAGCCGCACGAGGCCGAAAAGGTGCTCGACGCGCTGCGCGCCGTCGAGCCGCGGCGCGCCGCCAAGGCTTCGAGTCAGCGCCTCAGGCGCATGCGCGCGCGCGGCAAGGCGCTGCGCTGGGACAAAATGGTGGCGGACCCGGCGTACCTCGAAGCGCAGGCATTGCTGCGCAGTGTATTGCCCTGATCGCAGCGCCGGCGCAATGAAAAAAGGCTGTCCTTCGGAAACGAAGGGCAGCTTTTTTACATGGCCTGCGCGCGTGCGTGCTTGTGCGCGAGTGTGCGTCGAGGACTCAGTTCAAACGCATGCGCTGCAGCTTGTTGTAGAGCGTCTTGGGGCTGATGCCGAGCAGCGACGCAGCGCGGTGCCGCGTGCCGCCCACGGCGTCGAGCGTCGCGCGGATCAGCATTTCCTCCACGTCGGCGAGCGGCGTGCCCACGGTCACCTGCACGCGGCCGCCGTTCATCTCGCGCGGACCCGCGCCGCTGCTTTCCTCGGCCTGCAAGGTTTCCA
>DATBXG010000828.1:0-10362 GCA_036514415.1 Paraburkholderia sp. | reverse complement strand
CAACGGGGTGCAGAGCCTCCCGCCGATCTTCATCTTCAGGGGAAAACAACATGGGTGTTAGTCATCTTCGCCATACGGTCGCGGTCGCGGCTCTCGCAGCGTGTGCGGGCCTCACAGCGACGTCCAGCGAGCCTGCGCGCGCGGCCGACGGCGATTTGAACGTCTACAACTGGTCCGACTACATTGCGAAGGACACGATCCCGACCTTCGAAAAGGAAGCCGGCATCAAGGTCAAATACGACAACTACGACAGCGACGACACGTTGCAAGCCAAGCTGCTTGCCGGCAGCTCGGGCTACGACATCGTTGTTCCCACATCGAACTACATGGCCAAGCAGATTCAGGCCGGCGTGTACCAGAAGCTCGACAAGTCGAAGATCCCCAATCTGGCCAACCTCGACCCCGTGCTCATGCACATGATCGCCGACGCCGATCCGGGCAATCAGTACGGTGTGCCCTGGGCGTTCGGCACCGACGGCATCGGCTACAACAAGCAAGCTGTGGAAAAGGCGCTCGGGCCGAACGCGCCCGTCGATAGCTGGGCGCTCGTATTCGATCCGCAGAATCTCTCGAAGCTCAAGGGCTGCGGCGTGTCGTTCCTCGACCAGGCCGTGGACGTGTTTGCCGCGACGCTGCAGTACATGCACAAGGACCCCAACAGCACGAGCCCGGGCGACTACCAGGCGGCGTATGAAGTGCTGAAGAAAGTCCGCCCGTACATCACCCAGTTCAACTCGTCGGGCTACATCAACGACCTCGTGAACAACGACATCTGCGTGGCCGTGGCGTGGTCGGGCGACGTCGGCATCGCACACCGCCGCGCCGAGGAAGCCAAGCGCTCATACGACGTCAAGTTCTCGAACGTCAAGGAAGGCGGCCTGCTGTGGTTCGACGTGATGGTCGTGCCGAAGGATGCGCCGCACCCGGAAAACGCGATGAAGTGGATCAACTACATCTCGGACCCGAAGGTCAACGCGCAAATCACCAACGAAGTGTTCTACCCCACTGCGAACAAGGCCGCGCGCCAGTTCGTCACGCCGGGCGTGGCGCAGGACCCGACGGTGTACCCGCCGGAAGACGTGCTCAAGAAAATGACGCTGATGAAACCGATGCCGGCTGAAATCCTGCGCCTCGAGAACCGCCTGTGGGCCCAGTTGAAGTCGGGCCACTGAAACACCGATCACCCCCTGAAGGAAACAAGAAGGAGACGACGCGGAAGAGGGATCGCTCGACCCCTCTCCGCCTGAAGTGCGCAATTACGAAGTCCGGCCGCGCAGCGCCGCCCCCCTTTTTCTGACGACGCGCGCGAGCCATTCCCGAGCTACGTTCGCAGTACTAATCGCGAGTCGCCCCGTGCGCCCCGTGCGGGTCGGCTCGCGCCTGAACAACCTGTACTGCGATCAGAAAGGAACCAAGGTCAGACCATGAATTCGACGTCCCAAGTCAACACCCCAGAAGCTGTGCGCGCAAACTCGAACCCGGCAAAGAACGACGCGTTCGTGCGCATCGAAAACGTCGTCAAGAAGTTCGGCGAGAGCACCGCCGTGGACAACGTCAGCCTGAACATCGCCAAGAACGAGCTGTTTGCCCTGCTCGGCAGCTCCGGCTGCGGCAAGTCCACCCTGCTGCGCATGCTCGCCGGCCTCGAAACCGCCACATCGGGCCGTATCTTCGTCGATGGCGAAGACCTCGCGACGCTGCCCCCGTACCGCCGCCCCGTCAACATGATGTTCCAGTCGTATGCCCTTTTCCCGCATATGAGCGTGGAAGCGAACGTCGCGTTCGGCCTCAAGCAGGAAGGCGTGCCGAAGCACGAGATCCGCGAGCGCGTGGCCGATGCGCTCAACCTCGTACAGATGGGCCGCTACGCGAAGCGCAAGCCGCACCAGCTTTCGGGCGGGCAGCAACAGCGCGTGGCGCTCGCGCGCTCGCTCGTCAAGCGCCCCAAGCTCCTGCTGCTCGACGAGCCCATGTCCGCGCTCGACAAGAAGATCCGCCAGAAAACGCAGCTCGAACTCGTGAACATCATCGAGAAGGTCGATGTCACCTGCGTGATGGTCACGCACGACCAGGAAGAGGCCATGACCATGGCCAACCGCCTCGCCGTGATGAGCGAAGGCTGCATTGTGCAGATCGGCTCGCCCAGCGAAGTCTACGAATTCCCGAACAGCCGCTTCTCGGCCGAGTTCATCGGCTCGACCAACCTGTTCGAAGGCCGCGTGGTCGAGGACGAGCCCGATCACATCTTCGTGGAAAGCGAAGACCTCGAAACGCGCATGTACGTGAGCCACGGCGTGACCGGGCCTCTCGGCATGCCCGTGGGCATTTCGGTACGCCCCGAGCGCGTGCGCGTGACGCGCGAGAAGCCCGGCACGCAGCACAACTGGGCGCGCGGCGTCGTCACGGACGTCGCCTACATGGGCAGCTACTCGCTCTATCACGTGCGCCTGCCGGGCGGCAAGGTGGTCGTCTCGAACCTCTCCAGCTCGCACCTCATGACTGACGGCGCGCCCGCCTGGAACGACGACGTGTACGTGTCCTGGTCGCCGGCCAGCGGCGTCGTGCTCACGCAGTAAGGAGGCCACCACTATTCGCACCACGCCTGGATCAGGGCGCGCAGCCGCAGACGCGCGCCGCAACGCTTTCGCGCGCTTCTTCTCGCGCTTCGTGCCTTCGGGCCGCACTGCCGTGATCGGCGTGCCGTTCGTGTGGCTCACGCTGTTCTTCGCGCTGCCTTTCGTGCTCGTGCTGAAGATCAGCTTCGCCGACCAGGTGATGGGCATTCCGCCCTACTCGAACCTGGTCGAGATGAAAGACGGCATGGTGCACTTCGCGCTGCAGCTCGGTCACTATGCGTTCCTGCTGCAGGACAGCCTGTACATCGCCACCTACATCAGCTCGCTGAAGATGGCGGCGGTTTCCACGATCTTCTGCCTGCTGATCGGCTATCCCATCGCCTATTACATCGCGCGTTCGAACCCGGCCACGCGCAACCTGCTCATGATGGGCGTGATGCTGCCGTTCTGGACGTCGTTCCTGATCCGCGTCTACGCGTGGATCGGCATTCTCAAGGACGACGGCCTGCTCAATCACGCGCTCATCGCCATCGGCCTGATCCACTCGCCGCTGCGCCTTTATCACAGCGACGCGGGCGTCTACATCGGCATGGTCTATTCGTATCTGCCCTTCATGGTGATGCCGCTCTACGCGCACCTCGTGAAGATGGACCTCACGCTGCTGGAGGCCGCGTACGACCTGGGCGCGAAGCCCTGGGTCGCGTTCACGCAGATCACGCTGCCGCTCTCGAAGAACGGCATCATCGCGGGCAGCCTGCTCGTGTTCATTCCGGCGGTAGGCGAGTACGTGATTCCCGAACTGCTCGGCGGCGCGGACACGCTCATGATCGGCCGCGTGATGTGGGACGAGTTCTTCAACAACATGGACTGGCCCATGGCCTCCGCCGTCACCGTTGCTATGGTGCTGCTGCTGCTCGTGCCGATGGCGATCTTTCAGTACTACCAGGTCAAGGAACTGGAGGAAGGCAAATGATCAAGCCCAACCGTACGCTTTCTGCCGGCGTTCTCAGCCTCGGCTTCCTGTTCCTCTACATCCCGATCATCAGCCTCGTCGTGTACTCGTTCAACGAGTCGAAGCTCGTCACGGTGTGGTCCGGCTTCTCGCTGAAGTGGTACGCGGCGCTGCTCCAGGACGACGAGTTGCTCAGCGCCGCGTGGCTCTCGCTCAAGATCGGCCTGATGACTGCGTTCGCCTCGGTCGTGATCGGCACGTGGGCCGGTTTCGTGCTCGCGCGCTTCGGGCGCTTTCGCGGATTCACGCTCTACACCGGCATGATCAACGCGCCGCTCGTGATTCCCGAGGTCATCCAGGGCATCTCGCTGCTGCTGCTCTTCGTCGCGCTCGAGCAGATGCTCGGCTGGCCCAAAGGGCGCGGCATCGTCACGATCTGGATCGGCCACGTGATGCTGTGCGTCTCCTACGTCGCCATCATCGTACAGTCGCGCGTGAAGGAGATGAACAAGTCGCTCGAGGAAGCCGCGCTCGATCTCGGCGCCACGCCGCTCAAGGTGTTCTTCGTCATCACGCTGCCGCTCATTTCGCAGGCGCTGCTTTCGGGCTGGCTGCTCTCGTTCACGCTCTCGATCGACGACCTCGTGCTCTCCGCGTTCCTTTCCGGGCCGGGCTCGACCACGCTGCCGCTCGTCGTGTTCTCGCGTGTGCGCCTCGGTCTGAATCCGGAAATGAACGCGCTCGCCACGCTCTTCATCAGCGCGGTGACGATTGGCGTGATCGTAGTGAACCAGTTGATGTCGGCGCGCGAGAAGCGGCGCATGCGCGACATGCAGCTCGCCTTCGTCCAGCCCGACCCCGCCGAAGCCATCCAGCCGGCCGCCCCTGCCGGCGCGGTGGGCGCGCCCATCGGCCGGCGCGCGGCCTGATGAGGACTGCCTGACAACGAGGGGCGGCGCGCGGCCGCCCGCCGTCCCTTACCCGCACGTTGAAGTAACTGCAATAACGACCAACAAGGAGAATTTCGATGAAGAAGAAGTTAATCTGTCTGCTGGTGGCCGGGGCGCTGCCAGGGCTCGCGCTCGCGGACTCGACCAGCGAACAGATCAAAGCCCTGCAGGCGCAGTTGAACGCCCTGCAAAAAGAGGTGAAATCGCTCAAGAACGAACTGGCCGAATCGAAGACGGCGGCAAAGACCTCCGCGAAGACCGCGGCCGCGGCGCCGGCTGTACCGGCAACCGCAGCGGCGCCGGTCGTCGACATCAGCTCGCCCGACTACGGCAGAGCGCCAGCGAACCTGACCAACGACCAGGTCGATGCGATGAAGCAGCAGATCGCGAGCCAGCAGCTCAAGGTCGATTCGCTCACCGACGCCGCCACGACCGGACCGCTCGCGGGCCTCTCGATCACCGGCTACATCGACCCGACGTATATCTACAACCGCGCGCCGGGCACCTCGTCGTTCCTGTTCGCGAACCATACCGGTGCGTATAACTACTTCAACAGCACGTTCGGCGATGTCTACCTGGACATCAAGAAGACCTTCGGCGTGGGCCCGATGGCGCCTTCGGCCGAAATCACGCTCATGCCCAACCGCGGCAACGGCATCACGCTGCTGCAGAACGAGAAGGGCGAGATCGGCGGCAACATCCTGAACACGGCCGTCGTCACCGTGCCGGTGACCTCGACGGGCACGTTCGTCGCCGGTCTCATGCCGAGCTTCGGCGGCTACGAGGTGCAGCAGTCCAACCAGATGCTCACGCTCACGCACAACCTGCTCTATGACTTCTCGGATCCGGGCAGCTATGTGGGTGTCGGCTGGAACTACACGCCGGACGGCAGCAAGTGGGCCTTCAAGTTCATGGTCGGCAACGAGCAGTACCGCACCAATGGCGCGGTCGTGCAGACGGGCCAGAACGCGCTGGGCGACCCGATCACCACGAGCAACAAGATTCCGACCTTCACGGCGCGCGCGGATTACACGTGGTCCAGCGCGCTCGACATTGGCGGCTCGTTCAACATCGGCCGCCAGACCCTGCCGAGCGCGTTCGATTCGACCACGGGCCAGGCCGTGTACGGCGTGGGCGGCCAGGCGTCGAGTTCGGGCGGCTACTTCTTCTTCGGCGAAGTCGACGCAAGCTACACGCTCGCGGACATCCAGTACAACGCCGAAGTCGACTACGGCCAGCAACAGCGCGCCGCGTTCAACGGCGGCAACGCGCAGTGGTACGGCTTTTCCCTGCTCGCGCACCGCAAGTTCAACGCGCCGGTGGTGGGCCGCATGGGCGTGACGGCACGCTACGACCTGCTTGCCAACAGCAAGAACGGCGGCGGCGGCGGTGGCATCGTGCTGAACTCGAACGGCATGGATACGTCCAACGGCTTCGGCATTGGTGCGGACTGCCTGGCGAACTCGAAGGCGAACGGCGGCTTCGGCTTCGAGTGCAAGGGCGCGACGCGCCAGGACGTGGCGCTCGACCTGCTGTTCTTCCCGACGCAGCAAATCATCGTGAAGGTCGAATATCGTCACGACTGGGCGACGCAGCGCGTGTTCCTCCACAACGACGGTTCGTACGGCAAGAGCAACGACTTGCTGGGCGCGCAGTTCATCTACTCGTTCTGATGGAGTCAGGGCGGGCGGCAGCCCTCGTGCTGTCGCCCGTCATTTTTTGTACGCTTTCCCCATGCTCAAATTCGCCAGTCAGCCTCACGCCCCGTCCTGGTACGCGGCGACCGCCAACGACACCACCGCGCACCCCATGCTGGAAGGCGCCATCGAAGCCGATGTCTGCGTGGTCGGCGCGGGCCTCACGGGTGTTTCCGCCGCGCTCAATCTCGCCGAACGCGGCTACCGCGTCGCACTCGTGGAAGCCTCGCGGGTGGGGTGGGCCGCCAGCGGGCGCAATGGCGGGCAGCTGATTGGCGGCTTTGCCTGCGATATCGACACGTTTGCGCAGTTCATGCCCGAAGCCGAAGTCCGGCAGATCTGGAACATGGGCCTCGAAACGCTCGACATCGTGAAGCGGCGCGTCAAGCAGCACAACATCGATTGCGCGCTCACGGCAGGCTATTTCACCGCCGCGAACAAGGCGCGCGACGTGGATGCGCTCAAGCGCTGGCGCGATGAAGCCGCGCAGCGCTTCGGCTACGACCGTTTCCGGTACGTAGAGGGCGACGGCGTCGGGCGCTTTGTCCAGTCGTCGCGCTATCCGGGCGGTCTCTACGATCCCGATAGCGGCCATCTGCATCCGCTCAATTACACGCTCGGCCTCGCGCGCGCCGCGGTCGAAGCAGGCGTGCACGTGTTCGAAAACAGCCCCGTCACGCACTTGCGCGACGAAAGCGGCGCCCATGTGGTCGAAACCGGACGCGGCAACGTGCGCGCGAAATTCGTTGTACTCGCATGCAACACGTACCTGGGCGACCTCGCGCCGGCTCTCGCACGCAAGATCATGCCCGTCGGGACTTACGTGATCGCCACCGAAAAGCTTGGTGCCGAACGCATGAAGGCGCTGATGCCGGCCCAGGCGGCCGTATGCGACAGCCGTTTCGTGCTCGACTACTTCCGTCCCGCGCCGGACACACGCCTGCTCTGGGGCGGCAAGGTCAGCTATTCGACGTTCGCGCCGCCGAATCTGGGCGAAGCCATGCGCCGCGACATGCTGAAGACGTTTCCGCAACTCGCCGACGTGAAGGTGGACTACGCGTGGGGTGGTTACGTGGACATCACGATGAACCGCGCGCCGCACTTCGGCCGCCTCTCGCCCACCGTGTATTTCGCGCAAGGCTTCTCCGGCCACGGCGTCAACACCACGGGACTGGCGGGCACGCTGATCGCCGAAGCCATTCACGGCCAGGCCGCGCGCTTCGACCTGTTCGGCAAGATCCGTCACCGCGATTTCCCGGGCGGCGCTACACTGCGAACCCCTGCCCTCGTGCTCGCGATGGCTTGGTATCGAATGAAGGACCTGCTCTGATGACACTCGACCTCGACGCCCAGGCGGACGCCCTCGCCCGCCACTCGTACTACGAAGCGACCGCCACGCGCCCCGCCGCCGATGACCCCGTGCTCGAAGGCACGCTCGACGCCGACGTCTGTGTGATCGGCGCGGGCTTCTCCGGGCTCTCGGTCGCGCTGGAGTGCCGTGCGCGCGGTCTTTCCGTCGTGGTGCTCGACGCGCATCGTCCCGGTTGGGGCGCCTCGGGCCGCAATGGCGGGCAGACGCTCGTGGGCTTCGCGAAAGACGAAGTGCTCGAAAAGCAGCTCGGCGCGCAGGGCATACGCGCGGCGTGGGCGCTCTCCATCGAAGGCGTGAACCTCGTGCGCGAGCGCATTGCGCGCTACGGCATCGATTGCGACTTTACGCCGGGCTATCTGACCGTCGCGACGAAAGCGAAGCGCGTGCCCGATCTGCGCGCATGGATGGACGCGGCGCGCACGCGCTGGGGCTACGACCGCCTCGAATGGCTCGACACCGACGCCACGCGCTCACGCGTCGCGTCGCAGCGCTATATCGCGGGCGTTTATGATCCGGTTTCCGGGCATCTCCATCCGCTCAAGTACTGTCTTGGCCTCGCCGCCGCCGCGCGCCGCGAAGGCGCGCAGCTGTTCGCGCATACTCGCGCGCTCGAGGTCGTGCGCGGCGCGCGGCCCGTGGTGAAGACCGCACGCGGCGAAGTGCGCTGCCGCTTCGTCGTGTCGTGCTGCAACGCCGCGCCGGGCGGCGTGCTGCCGGGCGACGTGGCGGCGCGCATCGCGCCCATCGCCTCGTACATCATCGCCACCGAGCCGCTAGGGCGCGAGCTGGCCGACTCGTTGATCGCACAACGGTCAGCCGTATGCGACAACAACTTCTTTCTCGACTACTTCCGCGTATCGGCCGACGACCGCATGCTGTTCGGCGGCCGCGCCGATTCGACGGGCGCGGCGCCCGCGCAACTCACGGCGGCCATGCAGACGCGCATGAGCGATACGTTCCCGCAGCTCGCGGGGGCGCACGTGGAATACGCATGGGGCGGCTTTGTCGATGTCACGCGCAACCGCGCGCCCGACTTCGGTGCGATCGACCCGAATTACTACTATGTGCAAGGCTTTTCCGGGCACGGCGTCGCGCTCACCGGCATTGCGGGGCGGCTCGTTGCACAGGCCATCGTGGGTGAGCGCGCTTCGTTCGATCTGTTTGCGCGGCTGCGGCACGCGCGCTTCCCCGGCGGCCCCGCGTGGCGGCGGCCCGCACTCGAAATCGGCATGCTGTATCACCGCGTGATGGAGATGTTCTGAAGCGGCGCGCCCTGCACGTTCTCCCTCGCTGTTATACCCTTGCGAAAGTCCGCCGCCCGCGCGCGGCGCACGCACTTCCTCTGCTTCATTCGCTTTTTCGCCAGGAGCAACAGCAATGGATTACGTCAGGTTCGGCTCGACAGGGCTGCAGGTTTCGCCTCTTTGCCTCGGTTGCATGACCTACGGCGTGCCCGAGCGCGGCACGCACCCGTGGACGCTCGGCGAGGACGCCAGCCGCCCGCTCATCCGCCAGGCGCTCGACGCCGGCATCAACTTTTTCGACACCGCAAACACCTATTCGGACGGCACCTCGGAAGAGATCGTCGGGCGGGCGCTGCGCGACTTCGCCAAGCGCGATGACATCGTGCTCGCAACGAAGGTCTACAACCGCATGCGGCCGGGTCCGAACGGTCAGGGGCTGTCGCGCAAGGCCATCCTCACGGAAATCGACCATAGCCTCAAGCGCCTCGGCACCGACTATGTGGATCTCTATCAGATCCATCGCTGGGACTACGACACGCCCATCGAAGAAACGCTCGAAGCGCTGCACGATGTCGTAAAGGCGGGCAAGGCGCGTTACATCGGCGCTTCGTCCATGCACGCGTGGCAGTTCAGCAAGGCACTCTATACGTCGCGCCTGCACGGCTGGACCGAATTCGTGAGCATGCAGGACCACGTGAATCTGCTCTATCGCGAGGAAGAGCGCGAAATGTTGCCGCTGTGCGCCGATCAGGGCATTGCCGTGATGCCGTGGAGCCCGCTCGCACGCGGCCGCCTCACGCGCGACTGGAACGAAACGAGCGAGCGCGAAGCCACCGACAAGTTCGGCAAGACGCTCTATGGCGCCGATGCGGACAAAGCCATTATCGATGCGGTCGCAACCATTGCGCGTGCGCGCGACGTCTCGCGCGCGCAGGTCGCGCTCGCCTGGTTGCTGCAAAAGCCCGGCATCACTTCACCGATCGTCGGCGCATCGAAGCCGCAGCATCTCGAAGACGCCGTCGCGGCGCTCTCGCTGAAGCTCACGGACGAAGAGGTCAAGACGCTCGAAGCGCCCTACCTGCCGCACGTGATCGCCGGGCATCAGTAGGATGCCGGCAAGCGTCATTGAGCCGCCGGCAAACGCTCGCGCACGATTTGCGCGAGCGTCTGAATGAGCGTGTCGGCAACGCGCGGCGGCGTTTCCGCATAGCCGAGCAGGAAGCCGTTGTAGCGCGCCGCGTCGGGTGCGTCGAGGCAATACGCGCTCAGCGGCGAAAGATGGAGGCCGTGTGCGCGCGCGGCTTCGCTCACCTCCGCGTCGACGAGCGGCGCGTCGAGGCGCACGCTCAAGTGCATGCCGCCCGCGTCCGCCGAGACCGTCATCACGCCCGCCAGATGCTTGTCGATGGCCGCGACGAGGCCGTCGCGGCGCTCTTCGTAGAGTTTGCGCATGCGCCGCAAATGGCGCGCGTAACGCCCGCTTTCGATGAATTCCGCCAGCGCCAGTTGTTCCGCCACACGCCCCTGGCGCACTAGCGTGTGATGCGCCTGCGCGAACTGCGCCGCCACAC
>DATBXG010000827.1:0-14594 GCA_036514415.1 Paraburkholderia sp. | reverse complement strand
CCGATAATGCCGGCGCGTTCCATCTTGCGGTGGCATGGCGGGTAGTCCATCACCGCATAGTGCTGCGTGCTGCGGTTGTCCCAGATCGCGATGCTGTTCGGCTTCCAGCGCCAGCGCACCTGGTACTCCGGAATATAGGCCTGGCTCACGAGATAGCGCAGCAGGTCGCCCGCGCCCGGGTTGGCGTCCTGACCGTAGCGCACGCGCTCCGGCGTATGAAAGTTCGTGAAGTGCGTAGTGAATGCGCTCACGAACAGCACCTTCTCGCCCGTCTCCGGGTGCGTGCGCACGACCGGGTGCTCCGCGTCCGGGAACTGCGCCTTGAGCGCGAGACGCTTCTCGATCGGCATGGCCGCGCCAAAGCTCGCTTCGATGCTGTGGCGCGCGCGCAGATCGGCGATCTGCGCCTTCACGTACTCCGGCAGCTTCTCGTAGGCGAGCACCATGTTCGCCCACATCGTGTCGCCGCCCACGGGCGGGCACTCCACGCAGCGCAGCACCGCGCCGAACTGCGGCGCCTCGCGCCACGTGGCGTCCGCGTGCCACGCGTTCTCGTAACGGTCGTTGGGCTGCTCCGGGTTCTTGTAGATGCGCACGAGGCCCGGATGCTCCGGGTCGCTGCCCGCAACCGGATGGTCTTCCAGCTCGCCGAAACGGCGCGCAAACGCCACATGCTGGGCGCGCGTGATGTTCTGGTCGCGCAGGAACAGCACGCGGTGCTTGAGCAGCGCCGCGCGAATCTCGGCAAAGAGCCCGTCGTCGTGAACGGCATCGGCGAGATTCACGCCGGTCAGCTCGGCGCCGATGGCATAGGTCAGTTGTTCGACTTGCATGCTGCGCTCCTCAGATGACGAAGACCGACGATCCCGTCGTCTTGCGCGATTCCAGGTCGCGGTGCGCCTGCACCGCGTCTTCCAGCGCGTAGCGCTGGTTCAGTTCGATCTTGATGCGGCCCGCGGCGACGTGCCCGAAGAGTTCGCCCGCAAGCTCGTTTTTCTCGGCGGGGTCGGCGATATAGTCCGCCAGCGCCGGGCGCGTGAGATAGAGCGAGCCCTTCATCGCGAGAATCTGCGGATTGAACGGCGGGATCGGACCGGAAGCCGTGCCCACGCAAACCATCAAGCCGCGGCGCTTGAGCGAATCGAGCGACGCCTCGAAGGTGTCCTTGCCCACGCTGTCGAACACCACGTTCACGCCCACGCCGTTCGTGAGCTCGCGCACGCGCTTCGCCACGTCTTCGCGGTTGTAGTAGACGATGTGGTCGCAACCATGTGCGCGAGCAATTTCGCCCTTGGCCTCGCTCGACACCGTGCCGATCACCGTGAGGCCCAGCAGCTTCGCCCACTGCGAGACGATCAGGCCGACACCGCCCGCCGCCGCGTGCAACAGGATCGTGTCGCCGGCCTTGAAGTCGTGGATGCGGCGCATCAGGTACGACGAGGTGAGACCGCGCATCGTCATGCCGGCCGCCGTTTCGCATGAAATCGCGTCGGGCAGCTTGATGAGCGGCGCCGCCGGGATCAGGCGTTCGGTGCTGTACGCGCCGAGCGTGTTGATGAAGCCGGTGTAGGTCACGCGGTCGCCCACTGCGACGTTGGTCACGTCCGCGCCAACTGCCTCGACCACGCCCGCGGCCTCCACGCCCATGCCCGCAGGCAGCGGCACGGGGTACAGGCCCGAGCGGAAGTAGGTGTCCGCGAAATTCAGACCGACTGCCTCATGGCGCAGGCGGACCTGACCGGGGCCCGGCTCGCCCACTTCCACGCTTTCGTAGCGCATGACTTCGGGACCGCCGGTTTCGTGGAAGCGCACTGCTTTGGCCATGTTCAATCTCCTATCCTTTACTCAAACTGAGCGAGACTCGCTCAGACAGCTAAATCAGATTCATCGTTGCACTGGCGTGCCCGCTTCTTCGCGCAGTGCGTTCACACGGTCCAGATCAGCGGCGTAATTGCGCTTGCCGACCAGGAAGACGATGGCGGCCAGCAGCGACGCGAACGGCACCAGTTGCAGCGCGCCGAGCAGGCCGATGCGGTCGGCGAGCACACCCGTCAGCACCGCAGCGGGGGCGAGGCCGAGCAGGTTGTTCGCCAGCGTGAGCGTGGCGAACGCCGAAGCGTGGATCGCGGGCGGCGTGAGGTTCGCCACCATCGCGCCCGAGGGGCCCGCCGCGCCTGCGCAGAAGAACATGCCCGCGCCGATCATGACGAGTTGCGCCGGGCCCGCAGGCATGCGCAAGCCGATCGCGAGGAACACGAAGCAGAGCAGGCAGTACGCGATCGCGATGCTCCATTTCCGTGCGCCGTTGTCCTTGCTGAGGCGGTCCGCGAGGTTGCCGCACACCACCATGCCCACGCCCGTCACCAGGACAAACAACGCTGCGGTCACGGCGGCCTTGCCGGTGGCCATGCCGTAGTAACGGTTCAGGAAGCTCGGCAGCCAGCTCCACACGGCCGCCGGCACGAGCAGATGCAGGCCGCTGCCCACATACGAGCACACCACTGAGCGCGTCGAAAAGAGCCCCTTCAGCAGCGCGCGCAGGCTCATGCACACCCCGAGGCCCTGCGCCTCACGGCTCGCGCTTGCCGGCTGGAGCCGCGCAATCCGCTTTTCGGTGACGACGATGCGATAGATCACGACCAGCACGATCCCCATGACCGCCATCGCGCCGAACGCCGCGCGCCAGCCGAGGTGCGCCGCCACCGCGCCGCCCAGCGCCATGCCCAGCACCGAGCCGAACGCGCCGCCCGCCATGAAGGCGCCGGTGATCGTGGAGCGCAGCCGCACCGGGAAAATGCTCAGGACAACGGCAATGCCCACACTGCCGTAGGCGGCTTCACCGATCCCGACGAAGGCGCGTGCGAGCAGCATTTCGCCGTAGTTCGTCGAGAGCGCGCAGCCCAGCGTGGCGATGCTCCACATCGCCGCCATCAGGACGATGCTCTTCACGCGGCCCCAGCGGTCGGCGAGCACCGAGAGCGGGAACGTGAGCACGCCCACCATCAGCGCAACCACACTGCTCAGCGAGCCGAGCTGCGTGTCGGAAAGATTCCATGTGGTCTTGAGCAGCGGAAAAACCGCATTCAGGACCTGTCGCGACATGTAGTCCGACAGCAGCAAGCCCACCGTCAAGGCGAACACGACCCACGCATACACGCGCACGTTCGATTCGGTTTTCGTCAATTCGCCCGTCGTGGGCGCGGCATGCGTAAGCATGACTTGTCTCCTTGGCATCCCGCTCTGCGTCGGGTTCGTTGTTCTCTCAGGTCTGCCGGCAAGCGCCAAACACCCGTTTCGAGACCCGGCACGCGCGCGAACGCGCGCCGGGCTCCTTCGTCATTACGCCGCGCGCAGCGGCAGGTTCTTCACGCCAGCCGCACGGTTCGGCGCCATGCCGTTCGCTGCAAGCGTCTCGTCGACCGTTTCGTACTGCACGCCAATGCGGTAGATCTCGCGCGCTTCCTTGCCGGTGGCGATCTCGCGGCCCAGCTCGCGCGCCACGCGCACGCACTGCTCGATCTGCTGCACCGAGGTGAAGCGGTTGCCGTGTTGATCGATGATCGTGTCTTCAATGCCGCAGCGCGGGTGCAGACCCATGGACATGGCCATCATGTTGAACGGCAGCACGTTCTTGAGCAGCGACTCGGCCGTGACCGTGCAGCCATCGGGAGCACGGTGCACGAAGTTGAAGAAGTTGAACGGGTTCGGACCGTCGAAGCCGCCGCCAATGCCAATCCACGTGAGGTTCAGCGGGCCCTTGTAGACGCCCTTGCGCACGAGGCGGTCGAGCGTTTCGAGCGCGTGGATGCCTGTGAGCTGGAAGTGCGGCTGGATGCCCGAAGCCTGCAGGCGACGCAGGTGCTCCTCAACCCATGCCGGGCCGGCCGGCACCGTCATTTCGCTATACGCGGCCATGAACGCCGGGTTGGAGAGCGACGTGCCCGCAAGGTATTCCGGGTAAAGCAGCTCCATGATGTTCATCTGCGTGGTGTTGATCGCCACGGTCACCTGGTCCGGCTTCGGTTCGAGGTCGGCCAGCATGTGGCGCGTGTCGTCCGAGAGCCACTTCGCGGCCTCGCCTTCGTCTTCCGGCGCGAACGAGATCGAGCCGCCCACCTGGATGATCATGTCCGGCACCGCGGCGCGCACGCCCGCGATCAGCTCGTTGAACTTCGAGAGGCGCTTGGAGCCCTTGCCGTCGAGTTCGCGCACGTGCAGGTGCAGCACCGTTGCGCCTGCGTTGTAGCAGTCCACGGCCTTCTGGATCTGTTCTTCCATGGTCACCGCAATGTCTTCCGGGAAATCTTCGGGCATCCATTCCGGGCCGTACGGCGCGGTGGTAATCACAACCTTGTCCTGGTTCTCGGGGTGCAGCGAATCGTCGAGGAATTGCATCGTGTTCTCCAATATAGGTGACGGTACTGCGATGTTTGGCGACGCGGCCCGTCGCCTGAAATACCGTTCGGAACATGGTTGATCCGTTGAGATGCACGATACGGCAATCCTGAGCTACACTTTTCTGATTGAGCGCCATCGTTTTAGTTTTTCGCGCCACCAAGCGTTAACACCGATATAAGCGCAAACCCATATGCCTGCGGGCTGACGAGGCGCGGCAAGGCAGCGGCATGAAGGAGACACGACAATGGAAACGACTATTAGCTCGGTCTCGATGAGCGGCTATTTCGACGTGGCGAAGCGCGTGGGCCTGAACCCGGTCGAACTCGTGCACGAGGTGGGACTCGACGCCGCGTCGCTCGCGAACCCGGACGACCGCATTCCCGCCGCCGCCGCTTGCCTGCTACTGGAGCGCTCGGCCGAAAAGGCGTCGTGCCCGACTTTCGCGCTGCAAATGGCCGAGACCCGGCACAAGTTCGGCAGCGGCGTGGTCAACATCCTGCTTGCGCACAAGCGCACGCTACGCGAGGTGCTGCTCGCCGCCGCCGAATACCGGCACCTGCTCAACGAAGCGCTCGCGGTGTATGTCGAGGACGCGGGCGCGACGGTCACCATCCGCGAGGAACTGGTGGTCGATCCGGGCATTCCCACGAACCAGGCCATCGAACTCGCGGTCGGCGTGCTCGCGCGCCACTCCAGCGCGCTCCTCGGCGAACACTGGAAACCGCGCGCCGTGCACTTCGTTCATCGCGGGCCGCCAAGCCTCACGTTTCACCGGCGCTTCTTCGGCTGTCCGCTGGAATTCGGCAGCGACTTCAACGGCTTCGTATGCACGGCCGCCGATCTCGACTACCCGAACCCCGCCGCCGACCCGGAACTGGTGCGCTACGCGGAAAGCCTCGCCGATTCGCTCAACGCCGCGGGCGTCGATTCCACCGCGCTCGAGGTGCGCAAGGCGATCTACCTGCTGCTGCCGCTCGAGCAGGCCACCGTCGAGCAGGTGGCCGCGCATCTGCGGATGAGCGTTCGCACCATGCAGCGCCAGCTCGGGCTCGCCGACACGAGCTTCACGCGGCTCGTGGAAGAAGTGCGGGGCGAGCTTGCCGTGCGCTACATGAACAACCCCCGCTATCCGATCGGGCGGGTTTCCGACTTGCTCGGCTATGCGCAGCAGGGCTCGTTCACGAACTGGTTCAGCGCACGCTTTGGCATGACGCCGCGCGACTGGCGCACCAGTCATTTGAAGTGACGTAGCCGCGGCGGCGGGACGCGCAAGGCGTGGGTCCTGAGCCCGCTTTGCGGCTTCGGGGGCCGTGCTACGGCCCATGCGGCCCGCGCGCCCCATCAGCCTGTATGCGGAAGCGGATGAGGCTCAGTGTGTCGTTGTGCGCCGCGCGTTCGCGACGACTCCAGCGACAGCAGTTCCGGCAACTCGAAATCGAACGTGGTCATGAGCCGCACCAGGTCGGCAAGCGAGTTCGCTTTCATCTTTTCCATGACGCGCGCCCGGTGAATCTTGATCGTTTTCTCCGCCGCGCCCAGTTCGTCGGCAACGAGCTTGTTCGGCCGGCCTGTCACCACGAGCGCCATGACCTCGCGCTCACGCGGCGTCAGCTTTTCGACGCGGCGCTGGATCTCCGCACGCTGCTCGCGCTGTTCGAACAGATGGCGCGCGCGTTCGAGCGCGCACGACGTGGCGTCGAATAGCACGCGCGCATCGATCGGCTTCGTCAGAAAATCGGATGCGCCTGCCTTCATCGCTTCCACCGCCGTCGTCATGTCGCCGTGGGCGGAGACGAACACGATCGGCACCATGCCATCGAGCCGCCGCTGCAATTCGATACCGCTCAGGTCGGGCAGCTGGAGATCGAGCAGCAGGCAGGCAGGCCCGCGCGCCAGATCCGCTCCTTCGAGGAACGCGCTCGCGCTGCCATACGCCTCGACGGTGTAACCGCCGGATCGCAGCAACCGGCACAACGCGTTGCGCACGTGTTCGTCGTCGTCCACGACGAACACGGTGGAAGTGGACGAATTCATGGTGATAAACGCGTAGCCGTCTGCACGGACGCGCCCTCCGCAGGAAGTTCGATATGGAACGTCAGGCCGCGATCGGCGTTGCGCTCGGCCCATAGCTGGCCGCCGTGCGCCATGACGATGGTGCGGCTGATGGACAGACCCAGACCCAGCCCTTGCGGCTTGGAAGTCACGAAAGGCTTGAACAGCGTGACGAGCCGGTCGGCATCGACGCCCGGTCCGTGGTCGCGCAGGGCGATGTGCACCTTGGCGCGATCCTCGGTGGCGGTGACGGCGATGCAAACCGCACGCTCTTCGGCGCGGCATTCATGCACGGCGTCGAGCGCATTCAGCAGCAGATTGACGAGCACCTGCTGCAGCTGCACCGCGTCGCCGCGCAATTGCGGCAGTCCGTCTTCGATGCGCGCTCCCACCGCCGCGCCGCAGGTTTGCGTTTCGCGCCGCACGAGGCGAATGACGTCGCGCACGAGGCTGCCAACGTCCACAGCGCCCATTTCGGCGGGCTCGCATTTCGCGGACTGGCGCATCTTGCGAATGATCGCGTGCGCGCGCGTGCTGTCGGCCACGACTTCGCCCAGCAGCTCACGCAAGTCGCTCAGCGCCGGCGGGTTCTGCGCGAGAAAGCGCTGCGCCGCCTGGGCGTTGCTGAGAATGGCCGTGAGCGGCTGATCGACTTCATGCGCGAGCGCGGCCGCCATGTCGCCGATCTCGGAGGCCCGTTCCCGCTGCAAGCGGCGTGGCTCGTTGCCGTGCGCCGCGCCCGCGGCATCGTCATCCGGCTCGATGACGACCACCATTCGCGCCGCAGCGCCCGCCGCCAGCGACGCCGAAGCCGTCACATGCACGTCGATGCCTGCGCCATCCTTCGCACGCGCAACGGCGACGCGCGTGACGCTCTGCGTCGGTCCCTGCGCGGTCTTCAGTGCAGCGAACGAGAAGGGACGTTCGTCGCCGCGCCAGGCTACGAGCACGTCTTCGACACGCATGCCCATCATTTCGCCCAACGCGTAGCCGAGTACCCGCGTAGCCCTGCCGTTTGCCCAGGCGATGCGTCCTGCTTCGTCGATCACCAGGGCGGCCGCGGGCACGACTTCAAGGACGCTTTGCAGACTTTGCGCCATCCCTTCCGCGGATTGTGACCATGCCCGGCTGCGTTGCGGCAATGCAAACGCCTTCCCGTTCGGGAAACCGTGCGGCCTGACCCTGTCCAGCCACGCCAACAGGCTGGCCGCTGCGTGCTCTGCTTTCGATCTGCTCAGTCTTAGTTTTTCGTTCCCCATGTGCGCCCTGATCACGGTGTCCTCCGACTACTGCCCCACTCCAGCCCGAGGAGCGTTCATCACGCTTCGACGCCGAACGGGGCGGGTTTGACGAGCACCAGTATTCCGGTCGTATGCGGGACCAGCTGCGCCCCAATGCCGACTGCCGCCTGCAGTTGAATCAACCAAAGACGATCCTGCCGTTGCGGAGAATGAGTCAATTACTGAAGAAACGAATGTAGGGAATCAGCGATCCATACAAGCATGGCTGTTCGCTTCCTCCGCGAGTAAATTATATGAAAGAAATTCCAGATGCTTGCTCTCGCGCGCAATTGTTTTCGATAATTCTTTCCGCGCGCCGGGTTCCCAATGCGGCAAGCGGCTTTCGGGCGCACGCGCCGCCGGATATAGACCGACGATTCTCACGGGATATTTGCGAACGTTTTCTTTATGTTCGCGGTCTTGGCCCGCACCGTCGATTGAATGATTCATCCAATATGAATAGCGAATGATGATCATTTTTGATTACGCGCGAAGCAGCTATTATGTTTTTGATGAAATAAACGCGGCCATTATTTCGGGCAGCGCATTCTTTAATTGGTTATTCAATATTGGCGCCGTCACTCCCCTTCGGCGCAATCCACGATCAAGGCGCTGAAGCCGGAGCCGCTGGTGTCGCTGGCGCCGCCGCTGCAGGTGCGCTCGCCGTGTGATGCTGTGTCGTAGTCTGCTGGGACTGATTCGCGCGAGCTTTCTGCTCCGCTTTGCGCTGCACGTCGCGCAGTTGTTTCGTACCCGGCGTTCCCGCTTGCGCGAATGCCTCTGACATGAAATGCGGCACGCAAAGCATGAGCGCGATCACGCATGACACAGTCATACGCATCTTCATCCCAACCTCCCGGTATCGACGCACCAGTCCCGAAGCCCGGACGGCAGCCTCGGGCAGGCATACTGCCCATCTGCCGACGAGCGAATAGATTCGTTCCACCCACCGTTCGGTGTCAATAGGACTCTGGTCCGATTGCCAGCACAAAGATGCTTACTGGACTATACACGTGGGCCTTCCCGCCCGGCAGTCCTCGAAAACGACACAAAGGCTCCCGGCGGTCTGCTCAAGATGCAACGCGCTTGCAGGCGCACGCCCCTTCACGTTGTCGCTATCCGTCCCGTAGTCCGGTTGAGCAAACGAATGGAAGGAACGGCCATGACTTCATGGATCAAACAACGCGCGTACACGGTCTGCCTGCTCGTGCTCGCGTTGCTTTTCGCAGGCGCTCATTCGGTGCGCGCACAAGACGCGCCGCAGCCCGCTCCGTACAAACCCGAGGAGCTCGAGGCACTCGTCGCCCCCATTGCGCTCTATCCCGATTCGGTGCTCGCGCAGGTCCTCATGGCCTCCACGTATCCGCTGGAAATCGTGCACGCGGCGCGCTGGGTGAAGGAGCACCCGAAGGTCAAAGGCGATGATGCCGTGAAGGCGGTCCAGGACCAGCCGTGGGACACGAGCGTGAAATCGCTCGTCGCGTTCCCGCAGGCGCTCGAACCGATGAGCGACAAGCTCGACTGGACACAGAAGCTCGGCGACGCGTTCCTCGCCCAGGAAAAGGACGTGCTCGCCGCCGTGCAGCGCTTGCGTGCGCGCGCACAGGATGCGGGCAACCTGAAGAGCAACGAGCAGCAGCAGGTCGTGGTCGAACAGCCGCCCGCGCCAGGCGGCCAGACCATCGTGAAGATCGAGCCTGCCAACCCCGAGGTGATCTACGTGCCCGCGTACAACCCCACGGTCGTCTACGGCGCATGGAGCTACCCCGCTTACCCGCCGTACGCCTGGCCGCCATCTCCCGCCTATTATCCCGGCGGCGCGCTGATGACAGGCTTCGCGTGGGGCGTCGGCCTCGCCGCCGCGGGCGCGATCTTCGGCAACTGCAACTGGGGCGGAGGTGACGTCAACATCAACGTGAACAAGGCGAGGAACGTCAATCGCAACTTCGATAGCACGAAGGTACAGGGCGGCAAATGGCAGCACGATGCGAGCCACCGGCAGGGCGTTGCGTACCGCGACAACGCCACACGCGAAAAATTCGGCAATAACGTGGGGGGCGCCGACGGACGCCGCGACTATCGCGGCCGCAATGGCCAGCAAGGCGCCAACGTCGCCGATCGCGGGGGTAACCGCGCGGGCGGCGTCGGGGATCGCCAGGGGCCTGGTGGCGGCCAGGGGCTTGGTGGCGGCGACCGCGGCAATCAGGGCGGTCCCGGCAACCGCGGCGGTGCGGGCAACAACGCCGGTGCCGGCAATCGTGCGAACCTCGCCGATAACGCGGGTGCGGGCAATCGCGGCAACGTCGGCAATAACGCCGGTGGCGGCAATCGCGCGAGCGCCGGCAACAACGCCGGTGCCGGCAATCGCGCCAGCGCCGGCAACAACGCCGGTACCGGCAATCGCGCAAGCGCCGGGAACAACGCCAGTACCGGCAATCGCGCCGGCGCGAGCAATCGCGTGAGCACCGGCGCGGGTGGCGGCGGCGGATACGGAGGAGGTGGCGGCCGCGACAGCGCGTTCCAGGGCGTGGGCGGCGGCGCGGCCACCCAGCGCGACGCGAGCCGCGGGCGCTCGAGCATGCAGTCATCGGGATTCAATCGCCCAAGCGGCGGCGGCGGCGGGATGCGCGCCGGTGGCGGCGGCGGTGCACGCGGCGGCGGCAGACGCTAGGGAGAACGGCCATGAACAAACATATGTTTCTCCGTCCGGCTGCCTCGGCAGCACTCGCAGGGGCCCTCGCCATTGCGCTCGCAGTGCTTGCGGCCTTCACGCCGCGGCTTTGCGCGGCCGCCGGGCAAAGCTACTTTGCGTCGCCCGACGCGGCGATGACCGCGTTCGGCGACGCCGTCGCCGGCAACGACGAGTCCGAGCTGAGGACGCTGCTCGGCGCCGACTTCCGCCAGATCTTGCCGCCGGTCGGCGCGGAGGTCCGCGAAAAATTCCTGAGCGAGTGGAAGGTCTCCCACACCATTCAGGATGCCGATGCAAATCATGCGGTGATTGCGGTTGGCGACGACGGCTGGACCTTCCCGATCCCGCTGGCCAAGAGCGCTCAAGGCTGGCATTTCGACACGCACGCCGGAGTCGAGGAAATGCGCGTGCGCCGTATCGGCCGCAACGAACTCGCCGTCATGCAAGCGCTGCTCGCGGTCTACGACGCGCAACGCGAATATGCGCAGACGTATCACGACGGCAACACGACGCTCGTCTACGCAAGCAAGCTCGCGAGTTCACCGGGCAAGCAGGACGGCCTGTACTGGCCCACCGGCGCCGACGACGCGCCAAGCCCGCTAGGCGTTGCCTTCGCCACCGCGGGTGCGCGTAACGCCGCGAACGCCGGCTACTACGGCTACCACTACAAGCTGCTGACCTCGCAGGGACCGCATGCGCCGGGCGGCGCTTACAACTACCTGGTCCACGGCAAGCTGTTCGGCGGCTTCGCCGTCGTTGCCTGGCCGGTGCACTACGGCGACACGGGCATCAAGACGTTCATGGTGAGCCACGACGGCCAGGTCTACGAGCGCGATCTCGGCCCGGATGGCGCGGCCAAGGCAGAGGCCATGACGTCGTTCGATCCGGGCCCGGGCTGGTCGAAGTCCTCGCCGTGACGCGGTGCGCCGTGCACGGCCGCTGCCTTCAAGGCGCGTGCGCGGCATCCGGGGCTTGCGTTTGCACAGGCGCGTCTTCACCGAGCATGTAGAGCAGCAGCGCGTCGCGGTCGGGCTCGTTCATGGCGGCCGTTGAACGCATGAGCAGCGCGCTTGCCCAGCAGATGTCGGCCATCGTGGCGCCGGGGGCGCCGCCCGTGACGCGCTTCATGCGCGCCACCGCCTGCGGATCGCCGGCGAGTGCGTCATTGACCGCGTCGTCGAGATGCCGCAACGCCGTTTCATACTGCATGGGCGTGGGCAGGGTAAGCGGCGCGCCGAGCACGGAGCGGATCACGACACGGTAGAGCAGCGAGAAGTACTCGGCCGTGTCGGCATCGCTCATGCTGCCGATCGAAACGCGATCGGCGATGTCCTGCACGCTCGCGACCCCTCGACAATCGCTGCTCGCCGCCTGCCCGATGTACTTCGTGAGCAGCATGAAGTACGCAAGCCGCTCCTGCGGCCTCAAGCGGGCAATGCCGCTTCTGATCAGGCGCTCGCGCGCCGCATCGTCGCGCAACCGCGCCTCGAGGCCCGCCGCGCCGCCGGGCACGGCGACAGCGATCGCCGGGTCTGCGCGCAGCCGGTCGAACCAGGCCTCGACAATGCGCGCCTTGACCGTGTCCGGCTCCACGCCCGCCTGCTGCAGATAGCGCGTGCCCGGCCCGGCCGGAGCCGGCGCGAGAACGTAGGCGAGAATGCCGAAGAGGCCCGCTGGCGTGTCCCCGTGCTGCGCCACGTTCCCGAGCGCATTGCGGTCCGCCATGGCCAGCGCCGTGATCAGTGCGAGCAGCGCCCACAGCGCCCCCCGCATCTTCATAGGATGAAAGCGGCGCGTATTCAATCCGTCGCACTGCGAACCGATGCGTGGTCTGCGCGAATCGCGGCAGCGATATCCGTGCTGATGGCGGCGAGGGCGCGGTCATGCGCATCCACGAGCGCGCCGTAGTCGCGGCTCGCCACCTGCTCGTGCGCGACCGTGTGCCCCAGAGCCGGCGCGCGCTGACCGGGCGGTCGCACGACCCATTGCGCCTCGACCGTCACCGAGTCGCCCGCCACGCTGTCGATGCGCATGATGTCCACGCGCACGTGCCATACCGGCGGCGAGGTCGTGCCCAGATCGACCGTCGACACCTGCGTCGTGCCCAGCCGCTGCGCGAGGTCCGCGGCGATCACGCGGCCGATATCCAGTTTCAGCGGCGCGGCCCAGCGGGCAAACTCGTTCATCTCGATCGTGTTGTCGGGATTGCGCGTCACGATTTGCGGCCGGTCGACCATGTCGGGCACGGTGACCGGGCCGACGACGACAGCGAGCGCCGCGGCGCCCGTCGGGTCGGCAGGCGAGGCTGCGGGGGCAGCGGCGCCCGCATCGTCGGCCCGCAACGCGTAGAACGTGGGCGACGGCGACGAGCATCCGGCAAGACTCCCCATGGCGCAAATGCACGCAGCCGCCGCGGCGGCGAAAACGGTATGCACGGTCACGATGCGGCTCACTGCTTGCCTCCCGGTTTGCCCTGAACCACGGCTTCAGGATGACGCTCGAGATAGTCCGTGAGCATGCGCACGGACGCCGCCGTGCGGGCCAGCTCACGCATGGCGTCGCTCGCGTTCTGCTGCAACTGGGTGTCGGGCTGCAAGGCATCGTTGGCCGAGTCGAGCGCCGAGTGCGCTGCGGAGAGCGTATCGTGCGCCTGCGGCACGACGTCGGTGCCGAGCTTCGCCATCACGTCGTTCGCGCTCTGCAGCGTGCGTTGCGCATTCGCACCGATCGCTTCGAACGGAATGCCGTTCAGCTTCGCCAGCAGCCGCGTGAGCGAGTCCTGCAGCGACTGCAGCGTGCGCGGCACTGCGGGCAACTCGGGCGGCGTTCTCGCCCAGTCGACTTTCGCCTTTGGCGCGTCCGGAAAGATATCGAAGGCGACGTACAGTTGTCCCGTAAGCGGATTACCCGAGCGAAGCTGGAACCGGAAGCCGTTGGCCACGAGGAAATCGGCAAGCTGATGCGGCGATGCGCCGATGCGCCCGCCGGGCTGTCCGTCCTGGTCTTTCTGGTAGCGCGACGTAAATCGCTCCGGATACAGGTTTATCTCAACGGGAATGCTGAACTGTTTCTTCACCGGATCGAAACGCGTGTAGATGCGGGTCACCTCGCCGATCACGACCCCGCGGAAATCGACGGGCGCGCCAACGGTCAGCCCGCGCACCGAATCGAGGAAGGTCACGACATAGGTGTCGACGATGCGGTCGTGTGGCTTCAGGGAGTCGGCATGGGTTGCGTAGAGCTGGAATTTCGAATTGGACCCGGCCTCGGCCGTATCGTCGCTATCGGGCGTTTCGAACGCCACGCCGCCGACGAGCATCGACACCACCGACTGCGTGTTGATCTGCACGCCGTCCGGGCTGAGCGACACGTCGAGTCCGCTCGCATGCCAGAAGCGCGTGTCGTTGCGCACGAAGCGATCGTAGGGCGCGTTCACGAACACGTGCAGTGTGACGCCCTTGCCGTTCGGGTCCAACTCGTAGGACGCGATCTGCCCCACCTGAAGGCGGCGGAAGAACACCGGCGAGCCGACGTCGAGCGAACCCATGTCATTGCTTCTCAACACGAACTCGCGCCCGGGAATGTCGCTCGGAAACACGGGCGGCACTTCGAGGCCGACGAAGTCGCGCCGCGTCTTGCTGGAATTGCCCTCGTCCATGCCGACATAGGAACCCGAGAGCAACGTGCCGAGGCCCGAAACGGTGCCGCCCGAAATGCGCGGGCGCACGACCCAGAAGCGCGTGTTGTCGACCAGCATGCCTGTCGCGTCTTTCACGAGCTCGCCCGTTGCGATCACGCGCTTGTGGTCGGACGAAAGCGTGACCGACTTCACCACGCCGATATCCACGTCCTTGTACTTGATCTTCGTCTTGCCGGCCTCGAGGCCATCGCCGGTCTTGAAGCTGATCGTGATGGTCGGCCCTTCCTCGAGAACCGCCTTCGCGGCGAGCCAGCCGCCGATCAGCAGCGCGACGATCGGCACGAGCCAAACGATCTGCATACGCCAGCGCGAGCCCTGCACGGGCTTCGCCTCGGGCAGGTTCGGCAGCTGACCATCGTTACCGGGCGTCGCCATCATCGCGCTCCATGGCGTCCCAGATGAGACGCGGATCGAACATGTTCGCGGCGAACATCGTCAGGACCACCACGGCACCGAAGGCGATCGCGGCGGG
>DATBXG010000826.1:0-14097 GCA_036514415.1 Paraburkholderia sp. | reverse complement strand
GGCGCCAATGCGGCATACGACGTCGCCGGCTCAATCCCGGCGACGCGGCGCGACCGGCAACGCCCCCGTCCGGCCGCGCGGCGCGCACTACGGCACGCCACAGGCGAATACACGCCCGTTCAGGCGCCATTCGCGAAATGTAACAGCGCATTCTAAAGAAATCGCGGGCGGCGGGTCGCGCTTTTTTTGTAAGAGTTTCCTGGACAAGTCTTTGCGCCCGATTTTTTGCGGCCGCCGGCGACGACTTGCTCCGATCCAGGGCTAAGGCGCGAAAAGTTTTGTAACGACCGCACCAACGCGCCACAAATTGCACAACTTCCTGCTTTCGACGGGAGATTCTTGCGGCCAGGGTCTCCCCCACCCGCACAGCTTCCGATTGCGCATCGGCGCTCTCGTCTTATGATGAAAGATCTCCTACACGCCCCTGTTTGCGCCCAGGCACCCCGCAAGCATGCATTCTTTCAAATCGCCTTCGCGCAGGCAGGAACCGACGTCATACGAAGCCGACCCAACGGCCCGTCGATCATGAACAAGCCCAGCGAACGCATCGTCGTCTTCGTCACGTCCGCGCAGAAGCGCGCGATCTCCGCCACCGCCGAAGGACTCGGCATCAGCATCAGCGAGCTCATGCGCCGCGCCGTGATCGCATTCAGCGCCACGAGCGACCAGGTGAAGGCCGCTAGCATCGTCGACCGGCTGAACGCGCCGCGCCAGCCCGACGCGCTCGCGCAGGTGCTGCAGAAGGCGGCGAGACCGCTGCGCGCAAACCGTGCGGGAGCGATCCGGCCACAAAGGACGGCTCAGGCGGCCATCGGCGGGGCCGAAGCGAACGCTGCCGCGCAGCAGGATGGCGCGCTTACGGATAGTGACGTGGCCGCGGCCATTCACGACGAAGCCAGCACCCGCGAGGAAGCGCCGCTCGCGTCCGTCGCGCCCCTGCCCGCCGTGCACACCGACGAGCCTGACGTGAGCCACGCCGCGCGCGAAATCGCGCAGGCCGTCGCCCGACTGAGCGCCGAAGCGGAGGCTGCCGCGCAACGCGCGGCGCTCGACGACGCAGCCGCGCAAGCGCACGAAGACGAGCCGCTGCAACCGCTGAGCTCGGCGCCGTTCGCCCGCTCGCGCCGCAGCGCGGGCGCCCCGCTCGAAGACGCCCGCAGCGACGATGCCGCACCCGAAGGCGGCAAGTTCGCCTGAGCCCGTGGCGCAGCCCCTGCCGGGGCTTTCGCAGCGTTGCCGCCGCAGGCGCAACCAGCGTGCAGCAACCCGCTCACGCAGCACGCCCGCGCGTCCGATCCTTTAAGTCCCTTTTAAGACGGGCCGTGGTGTAATATCCGCGATCGATGGCGGGGCCCGCCTGAAGCGGCGCTCCACGCCGCGCGGCAAAGCCCATGTCATGAGGAACACGCGAATGCACAAAAACGCGATCGCGCTATTGCAATCGCGGCACTCGCCCCGATTTGCGCGCTGCATGCGCGGCGTGTGCAAAGCGGCGTAAGCTGGCAGATGGATCGCTGAACAGTCAGCTCACGCCAGCCCGCACCGCGAAGCGCAAACCGCATGCACGCACCTCGGCCCAACACGGCCGATCTCATTTCACTGGAGGAATTCATGTCGCTTTTCGACTCCATCTCCCGCACCGTCAAGGGCCTGCTCAACGACGCGGCCGACTCGGTACAGGATCCGTCGCGCGACGCGCGCCAGATCGTGCGTGAGCTCGACGACAGCATCGGCCGTGCGGAGAACTCGCTCGTCGAGATCCAGGCACAGGTCGCGACGCAGCAAAGCAAGCGCGACGTGGCCGCCGACAAGGCGAAGAAGTACGAAGACGGCGCGAAGCGCGCGCTGCAATCGGGCGACGAAGCGCTCGCACGCGAAGCGCTCGGCGCGCAGCAAACCGCCGAAGCCGAACGCGACGCGCTCGCGGCCGAGCTCGCGAAACTCGAACCGTCGGTCGATCAGCTGAAGCAGCAGATCGACGACATGCGCCAGCGGCGCAACGACCTGAACGCACGCTCGAATATCCTCCAGGCGAAGCAGCAGATCGCCGAGGCGAAGGATGTCGCGGCCACGGCGCTGGGCGGCATCGGCGGCAAGAATCTCGATGCCGATTTCCAGAAGCTGGAAGACAAGGTCTCGCTCTCGAACGCGCGCTCGGACGCCCGCCTGAACTCGGCCGACCAGTCGAGCGGCAAGGCACTGGACGAGAAGCTCGCCGCGCTCAACAAGGGTCCCTCGGTGGACGAGCGCCTCGAAGCACTCAAGAAACAGATGAACACGCCGGCACAGTAAGACGCGCCGGAGTGCAGGATGCGGCGCGGCATGGGCCGCGCTGCTGGCTAGGTCAGTGGCCACGCTGTCACGCCGCATCCCCGTATCGAATGCCATGGAGACGGGCGTCAATCCGCCCGGCCTGCAACATGAAAGAGTTTCTTGCCGCTGCCAGCATCGCCTGCGCGTCGCTCGCCTTGACGAGCGGCCTTGCGTTCGCCGTGCCGAGCGTGCAGCAGATCGAATCCGCGATGTCCCAAGGCGACTGGCAGAGGGCCGACTCGGGCCTGACCGAAGTCCTGCAGGCGCATCCGGACAACGCTCGCGCCCACTACCTCTACGGTCAGGTGCTCGACCGCGAAGGCCGCTACGCCGACGCGCTGACCCAGGTCGAGCAGGCAAAGTCGCTCGATCCGCAAATCCGCTTCACCCAGCCGCAGCGTTTCGCTCAGGTCGAAGCGAAGATCCGCTCCGACGCCACGCGCACCGGCGCCGTCACGACGAGCAGCACGGGCAACCCATTCGCGCAGCAGCAGGTGGCTGCGCCACAGAAGCGAGGTCCTGGTATGGGCATGTGGATTGGTATTGCAATCGTCCTGATTGGTGTCGCGCTCGTGTTGCGCTGGACGCTGCGCCGCGCGAAATCCACTGAAGACGCGAAGGCCGGCGACGATCGCCGCGATCAGCTCAAGCGCGCCACCGAACTGCTCAACGGCGTGCGCTCGCTCAAGCTCGATGTGAAGCTCTCGACAGCGCCTGGCCATGAGGCGCTCGAAAAAGAAGTCGAAGGGCTGGAAACGCAGCTGCGCACCCTCGTCGAAACGCTCTCGAACAGCGCGAATCCGCGGCCGCCGTATGAGATCGAGGACCTCGAGCGCCAGTTCGCGAGCCTCAAGGCGCGCGCCGAAGGCCGACCCGACCCGAACGCGCAGCCCGCCCAGCCCGCGCCCGGCTACGGCAGCGATTCGTCTTATGCGCGTGAAGCCGACGCCGCGTTCGGGCGTCAACCGCAGTACCCGCCGCAATATCCGCCGCAACAGCAACCGCAGGTCATCGTCCAGCAAGGCGGCGGTGGCATGGGCGGCATGGGTGGCCTGCTGACCGGCGTGCTCCTCGGCGAGGCGCTCAATCACGGCCGCGACCGCGTGATCGAGCGCGACGTGATCGTCGACGACGAAGGCCGCCGTGTGCAGCGCGACGGCAATGGCGGCGGCGGCGTCGACTTCGGCCAGGGCTCGAACGACTGGAACGATGGCTCGGGCGGCGGTGGCGTCGATATGGGCAGCAACGACAGCTCGGACGACTGGAACAACTCCTGAGTGACCAGGACCTCCTGGCGCATGCCGCCAGAGCGACGACAAAGCAACGACGGGCTCCCTCGCGGAGCCCGTTTTGCGTCGGCGCGCACTACGACACATCGCACCACTCATCACACGAAACGGCGGACCCTAACATGGCCACTGAAGCGCTCGGCAACGGAGCGGCGCTGCGCATCGCCATCATCGGCAGCGGCTTTTCCGGCATCGGCATGGCGATCCGGCTGCGCCGCATGGGGATCGAGTCGTTCACGATCTACGAGGCCGCCGAAAGCCTCGGCGGCACCTGGCGCGACAACGCGTATCCGGGTGCCGCTTGCGATATTCCTTCGCACCTCTACTCGTTTTCGTTCGAGCCGAATCCGGCGTGGACGCGGACCTTCGCGCCGCAGCGGGAGATTCTCGACTACCTGCGCCATTGCGCGCGCAAGTACGATGTCGAGCGCTTCATCGAATATCGCTCGCGCGTGCGCGCCGCGCGCTTTGTCGAGGCGCACGGCGTCTGGCAGGTCGAAATCGAACGTGACGGTGCGATCAAGACGATCGAAGCCGATATCGTCATCGCCGCGAACGGCCCGCTCTCTCGCCCCGCGCTGCCGCAGATCCCGGGCATCGAGCGCTTCGCAGGCAAGCTCTTTCACTCGGCGCGCTGGGACCACGACTATGCATTCGAAGGCAAGCGCATCGCCGTGATCGGCACGGGCGCGAGCGCAATCCAGTTCGTGCCGCAGATCCAACTGCGCGTTGCGCAACTCGCGGTGTTCCAGCGCACGCCGCCGTGGATCATGCCGCGGCGCGACCGCGCCATCGGCGAGCGCTGGCGCTGGATCTATCGCCACGTGCCGCTCGCGCATCGCGTGGCGCGCGCCGCCATTTACTGGCAGCACGAATCGCGCGCGCTCGGCTTCTCTGTCGAGCCGCGCCTGCTCAAGAAGCCGACCCGGTTCGCGCTCAGCTATCTGGCGCACAAAGTGAAGGACCCCGAACTGCGCGCGCGCCTCACGCCCGACTATCTGCTGGGCTGCAAGCGCGTGCTGCTCTCGAGCGACTACTACCCGGCCCTCGCGCAACCGAACGTCGAACTGGTGACCAGCCCCATTCGCGAAGTCGTCGCCGATGGCATCGTCACCGCCGAGGGCACGCATCGCCCGTTCGACGCAATCGTCTGCGGCACCGGCTTTCAGGTCAACGACGTGGACGCGCCCTTCCAGGTAACGGGCCTGCGCGGCCAGGACCTCGGCACAACGTGGCGACGCGACGGGCCCGAGGCCTATCTCGGCACGAGCGTCGCGGGCTTCCCGAATCTCTTCTTCGTGGTCGGGCCGAACACGGCCCTCGGGCACAACTCGATGATTTACATGATCGAGTCGCACATCGCCTATATCGCGAGCTGCATCCGTGCGCTGCAACGCTCCGGCGCGCGCACGATGGACGTGCGCGCCGAGGCGCAGAGCGCCTGGAATGCGCGCCTGCAGGCGCGCTTTGCCCGCACCGTGTGGCAGTCGGGCTGCCGCAGCTACTACCTCACGCAGGCGGGCAAGAACACCGCGCTGTGGCCCGGCTTCACGTTCATGTTCCGCCGCAGAACGCGCCGCGTGCGCACCGGCGACTACACGTTCGGGCGCTAGCCGCGTGGGCGCCCGGCCGCGCTCAGGCGTGCTGCGGCCGCCCCGCGTACACTCGCGTCTCGTAGGCGAAGTTTACGGTGCCGTCTTTTTGAGTCGCCTCGAACAGCGCGCGCAACGCTGCGAGCATCGGTTCGTGGCGCTCATCGCCCGGGCGCGGCGCATACGACGACGACATCAGCCGGCCGCGCAAGCCATCGAAATCGAGCAGTTGCGCATTCGGGAACACCGTCTGCTGCTCGAAGCCGTCGCCGAACCAGTCGGCCATGGCGGCCGAGTCGGGATAGGTCTCGGCTACGCGCGCGTAGTCGGGGCAAAAGCGCTGCAGGAGCGCCTCGTAGCCCTCCAGAAACGCCGAGCCTTCGAGCAGGCGGCTGTTCCAGAACAGCACGATCTTGCCGCGCGGCTTCAGGATGCGTGCGAATTCGCGCTGCGTATCGGTCTTGTGGAACCAGTGGAACGCCTGCGCGGCGCTCACGAGGTCCACGCTCGCGGCGTCGAGCGTCGTCGCCTCCGCCGTGCCTGCCACGCTGCGATAGCCCTTGTAGCCGCCTAGCAGTTCGTCCGCCGCGGCGCGCATGGCCGCATTCGGCTCGACGGCCGTGACCGGATGGCCTGCATCGAGAAAGAGTTTCGTGGAGAGGCCGGTGCCGGCGCCAATGTCGGCCACGGGCGCGCCCGGCGCGATGCCGCACTCCACATGCACGAAGGTCGCCACTTCGCGCGGATAGCTCGGCCGGAATTTTACGTAGTCTGCGACCCGGTCGGTGAAACGCCGGGTGGAATCGTCGATCATCGTCTGCCCTTTTGTCGTTCAACCGCCGCCGCCGAGGAACTTCACGAGCTCCCAGAGGAAGCGCAACACCATCACGATCAGCTCCCAGAGCTGGATCAGCTGCTGCCAGAACGCGACCGGCGCGCTCCCGCTGCTTATTCCCTGGATTGTTGACTCGAATATTGCCTCGATCATCTTGCTCCCATCGCGACGCCCTTCCGCTCCTCATTGCCGGCTCGCGCCGGTCCGCGTTCAGAGCGCCCGAGTTCCCGATCATAGCCCCAGGCGCCTCCCCCGCGCTCAAGTCCCCGTGTTACACGCCGTTAACACATTCAGAAAGCCCGGCGATCGGACCTGCCGACGACCGGGCGCGCAGCCTCCCCGCAGTTGTCCGTAGTTGTCTGTAGTTGCCCGCGATTGTCACCGCGCACCGGGAGCTATGCATGGGATGGCACCAGGCGCTAAAGCGCCAGGTGCCATCGACAAAGGAGACACCCGATGACACGTTTGCGTTTGCTGGGCCTGCGCGGTCGCCGCCGCGCGGGAAAATCCGCCGGGATCGTCGGCGACATTGCCGCGCAGGCCGGCAGGCTCGGTATCGAGATCTGCGACGTCGCGGGCCACGTCGACGAAGTCGCCGCGCGCGTGCAGCGTCAGACCGACGTCTGCCACGCCCTGCGCGAATCGGCGGCCCACACCCTCGCCGGCAATCACCAGATCGCCACGGCGGCGCGCGCCATGCGCGAGCTGAGCACCGGCACCGCCGCCACCGTGCAGCAGTCGCAGGAGACCATCGAGGCGTCGCTTGCCGACATTCACGGTCTGGTGGAAAGCGTCACCGTCATCGAGACGCAGATCCGGGCGCTCAAGAGCGCGCTTGCGCACGTGTCGAAGGTCTCCGAGGAAATCTCGCTGATCGCGCGCCAAACCCAGCTCCTCGCGCTCAACGCCGCCATCGAAGCGGCGCGCGCCGGCGAGTCGGGCAAGAGCTTCGCCGTCGTCGCGGCCGAAGTGAAGAACCTCTCGGCCAAAACCGCACAAGCCACCGGCCAGATCGAGCAGACGCTCGGGCAGCTCACGCAGCAGACGGAACAGCTCATCGCCGAAGGCACGGCGAACACCGAACGCGCGCATCGCGTGCGCGCAGGCACGCACACCATCGGCGAGGCCGTCCACAGCACCGGCGAGGCGATCATGCAGCTCGACGAGCACGCCGGCCAGATCGCCCAGCTCACGGGCGAGATCGAAACGAAGTGCGACGGCCTGGAAAGCCAGGTGAGCGAGATGGTCGCGGGCGTCGAGGATTCGGGCCGCAACTTCGTCCAGGCCAAGGATCAGCTCGGCAAGCTGCTCGAGGTCTCGGAAACGCTCATCGAGCTGTCCGCCGCCACGGGCGTGGAAACCGACGACACACGCTTCATCGAAACCGTGCAGCGCGCCGCCGCCCAGGTGGGCAAGCTGTTCGAGGGCGCGCTCGCGCGCGGCGAGATCGGCGAAGCGGATCTGTTCGACAGCGTCTACGCGCCGGTGCCGAACACGAACCCGCAGCAGCACGTCACGCGCTTCACGGCTTTCACCGACCGCGTGCTGCCCGCGATCCTCGAACCGCTGCTGACGTTCGACGAACGCGTCGCCTTCTGCGTGGCGATCGATCCGCGCGGCTACATTCCGACGCACAATCGCAAGTTCTCGCATCCGCAAGGCGCCGACCCGGTGTGGAACGCAGCGAACTGCCGCAATCACCGCATCTTCAACGACCGCACGGGCCGTGCGGCAGGCTCGCACACCAAGCCCTTCCTGTTGCAGACCTACCGCCGCGACATGGGCGGCGGCACGTTCGTCATGATGAAAGACGCCTCCGCGCCGATCTTCGTGAACGGCCGGCACTGGGGCGGGTTCCGTATGGGTTATCGGCTGTAAGCGCGCGCCGCGTTCGACTGGCCCAAAGCAGACGGCGCGCGGGCACTGCTGCCCGCGCGCCGGTTTGTCATGCGCCGCGAAGCGTCACGACGATCACACCGCCATCGCCATGCGCTTGCGCTCCGCGCGCTGCATGAAGTGATTGCCGACGATCACCCCCACCGTCACGACCGCGATGAACAGCGTGGCGAGCGCATTCATCTCCGGGTTCAGGCCGAGGCGCACGCGCGAGAACACCACGAGCGGCAGCGTGGTCGAGCCTGGGCCCGAAAGGAACGCCGAGAGCACCAGATCGTCGATCGACAGCGTGAACGACAGCAGCCAGCCCGCGGCGAGCGCCTGCGAGATGAGCGGCAGCGTGATCTGGAAGAACACCTTGAACGGCGTGGCGCCGAGGTCGAGCGCGGCCTCCTCGAGCGACGGGTTCAACTCGCGCACGCGCGACTGCACGATGATGGCGACGTACGAAATGCACAGCATCACGTGGCCGATCCAGATCGTGAAGACGCCGCGCCCCGCGGGCCAGCCGATCAGCTTGCCCATTTCCACGAAGAGCAGCAGCAGCGAAATGCCCTGAATCACTTCGGGAATCACGAGCGGCGCGTTGATCATGCCCGAGAAAAGCGTGAAGCCGCGAAAGCGCCCCATGCGCGCGAGCACGAAGCCCGCCCACGTGCCGATGAACACCGAGGCGAACGCCGTCAGCAGCGCGATGCGCAGCGAGAGCCACGCGGCGGTGATGAGCTCGTCGTCCGTGAGGAGCGCCTGATACCAGCGCGTCGAAAAACGCGTCCACACCGTCACGAGCTGCGACTCGTTGAACGAGTAGACGATCAGGCTCAGGATCGGGATATAGAGGAACGCGAAGCCGAGGCCGAGCGCGATGAACTGCAGTATGCGATTCGGCCTCATTTGCCGCGGCCCTCCAGTTCCTTCGCCTGGTAGTGCTGGAACAGCGCCATCGGCACGAGCAGCAGGAGCACCATCGCGCAGGTCACGGCGGAGGCCATCGGCCAGTCGGCATTGTCGAAGAACTCGTTCCACATGACGCGGCCGATCATCAGCGTATTCGCGCCGCCAAGCAGTTCAGGAATCACGTACTCGCCCACCGCTGGAATGAACACGAGGAGGCAGCCCGCGATGATGCCGTTCTTCGAGAGCGGCAGCGTGATTTCCACGAACGCGCGCCACGGTTTCGCGCCGAGGTCGTAGGCGGCTTCGAGCAGCGTGAGGTCCATCTTCACGAGGTGCGCGTAGAGCGGCATCACGAGAAACGGCAGATACGAATACACCATGCCGATATAGACGGCCGTGTTCGTGTGATAAAGCTCGATGGGCGAATGAATGATGCCGGTCGACATCAGGAAATTGTTCAGCAGTCCGTTGTTCTTCAGGATGCCGATCCACGCGTACACGCGAATCAGAAACGACGTCCAGAACGGCAGCATCACGGCCATCATGAGGACGTTGCGCGTGGCCGGATTCGAGCGCGCGATGTAATACGCCATCGGATAGCCGATCAGCAGACACAGCAGCGTCGAGATCGCCGCCACCATCACCGAATTCACGTACGTCGCAAAATACAGCGTGTCCTGGAGCAGGAACGCGTAGTGCGAGAAGTCGAGCGAGATGTGCCAGACGCCCTCGGCGAACGACGTCAGCTCCGTGTACGGCGGAATGCCGAGCTGCTGGTCGGAGAAGCTGATCTTCACCACCAGGGCGAACGGCACGAGGAAGAACAGCAGCAGCCAGAAGAACGGGCCCGCCACCACGGCCGTACGGCCGGTCAGGTTCAGGTGCTTGACCGGCCAGTAGAGGATGTTCCTGAGCACGCCGGTCATGACGTCAGCACCACACCGGCCGAAGCGCTCCAGCGCACGTAGACCTCGTCTTCCCACGTCGGCGAGTCGATTTCGGAAAGCGCGAGGCTCGACATGTTCGCGATCACGGTTTTGCCCGAATCGAGCTTCACGTGATAGAGCGAGTAGCCGCCCATGTACGCGATGTTCTTCACGACGCCCTTGCCCCAGTTGAACACGCCTTCGGGTGGCTTGCGGGTGAGCGCGATACGTTCGGGGCGCACCGAGATCGTCACGGGCATGCCGAGCGGGCCCGTGATGCCGTGGTTCACGTAGAGGCGCACCGGCAGGTCCGCACACTCGACGAACACGTGATCGGGCTCGTCCTCGACCACGTTGCCGTCGAAGAGATTGGTCGAGCCGATGAACTCCGCCGAGAAGCGGCTGTTCGGGAATTCGTAGACCTGGTCCGGCGTACCGAGCTGGATAATTTCGCCTTCGCTCATCACCGCGAGGCGCGCGGCCATCGTCATCGCCTCTTCCTGGTCGTGCGTGACCATGATGCAGGTGACGCCGACCTTGTCGAGAATGTTGACGAGTTCGATCTGCGTGCGCTGACGAATCTGCTTGTCGAGCGCTGACATGGGCTCGTCGAGCAGCAGCAGCTTGGGGCGCTTGACGAGCGAACGCGCGAGCGCCACGCGCTGCTGCTGGCCGCCCGAAAGCTGGTGCGGCTTGCGCCTCGCGAAGCGCGTCATCTGCACGAGTTCGAGGGCTGCGGCCACGCGCTCTTTCAGCTCGCCTTTCTTCACGCCTTCCTGGCGCAGCCCGAAGCCTACGTTCGCCTCCACCGTCATGTGCGGAAAGAGCGCGTACGACTGGAACATCATGTTGACCGGCCGGCGGTACGGCGGCATCGAGGCGAGATCCTCGCCGTCGATCAGGATCTTGCCCGACGTGACGGTTTCGAGACCCGCGAGCATGCGCAGCAAGGTGGACTTGCCGCAGCCCGAGCTGCCAAGCAGCGCGAACAGCTCACCCTTCTTCACCGACAGATTGACGCCCTTGACGGCTGCCGTCTCGCCGAACTTCTTGACGACATCGACGATCTGCACGAAGTTGTCCGCGGCCGGATCTGCCGCGGCGAAGCCCGAAGGCAGCGAACCGGCGGCTGCCGGCGCGCTCGACTGGTCACTCATGATTCTCTCTGCCCTGCCTGTTTCTGCGTGAATGCTGGACGGGGTTGACGAACAAAGCCCCCGGCATCGTGCCGAGGGCTCGGGGTAAAACGGGATCGAATTTCAACCGCTGCTGCGACCGCGTCAGCGGCCCGACTTGAACTCGGTCCACAGACGCGTCTGCAGACGCTGGATCTCAGGCGGCAGCGGCTTGAGCAGGAACAGCGTCTTCAGGACTTCGGGCGGCGGGTACACGGCCGGATCGTTGGCGATGTCCTTGTCCACGTACTTGCGCGCTTCCGCGTTCGCGCTCGGGTAGTAGACCGCGTTCGTGATCGCCGCGTGGACTTGCGGCGTCTCGATGTAGTTGATCCACTCGTGCGCGGCTTCCTTGTGCTGCGCATCCTTCGGGATGGTCATCACGTCAAACCAGATCGGCGCGCCGCCCTTCGGGATGTAGTACTCGATCTTATAGGGCTTCTTCGCGTCGATCGCGCGGTGTTTCGCGATCACGACGTCGCCCGACCAGCCGTAGGCGAAGCAGATGTCGCCGCCCACGAGGTCGTTGATGTAGCCCGACGAGTTGAACTGCGTGATGTACGGGCGGATCTTCTTCATCATCGCGAGCGCGGCGCGATAGTCGTCCGGATTCGTCGAGAGCGGGTCCTTGCCGATGTAGTGCAGCGCGGCCGCGAACATCTGGTCCGGCGCATCGAGCACGGACACGCCGCAGGCCTTCAGCTTCGAGATGTTCTCGGGCTTGAAGAGGATGTCCCAGTTGTCGAGCGGCACGTTCTTGCCGAGGATCTGCTGCGCCTTCGTGACGTTATAGGCGAGGCCCGTCGTGCCGTACGCCCAGGGCACCGCGTACTTGTTGCCCGGATCCGCGCCGGCGACGAGCGCCATCAGCTGCGGATCGAGATACTTGAGGTTGGGGATCTTCGACTTGTCGAGCGGTGAGAAGATGCCGGCGGCGATCTGCTTGCCCGCGTAGTTGCTGGTCGGCACGACGATGTCGTAGCCCGAGTTGCCCGCGAGCAGCTTGGCCTGGAGCGTGTCGTCGCTGTCGTAGTTGTCGTACTTGACCTGAACGCCGGTCTGCTTCGTGAAGTTCGGAATCGTGTCCTTGGCGATGTAATCGGACCAGTTGTACACGTTCAGCTGCGTGTCCTTCGCCACCGACGTCATCCACGGCGCCGCGCACAGTGCGAGCACGGCCAGTTGCGCCACAACCCCTTTCTTCATCCCGTTCTCCGATCGTGACCGGCTCCTGCCGGCCGCCTGCCTCGCTTCGTGCCGCGCGTCGTGTCGCGTACGCAACGGCTCCCCTGACTTTCACGAACCTACCATCAAACATGCCTGGCAAGAAAAAAAACGCCGGCGTGTCGCGCAAACGGAACATGGACCATGGGAACACGGCGATCCGCGCGCGGACGGTAAATCGCGCGCAATTTTAGCCGTTCCACGGGCCATGTCCACAAAAAACCGCTCCGGTGGCGCATGCGCGCGACGTCCTGCGCTCCCGGCCCGGCGCCCAGCCCGGCCCGCTCTCGCCAGCTTGCTATCGGCTTGCAGTTGCGCCCGGCCGTTGCGCGGCTGATCCATCACGCATCGCCGCAGCACGCCGAAGGGGAGCGGACGGCTAGCGCGCCCCGGGCTATCGCGCCCCGGGCTGCCTCGCCCCGTATCGGTTAACATAGCGGCGTTTCGTACCGACGCCGGCGCGCCCTGCGCCCCGGCCACGCCCCAAGGCTCATCAATGGCATCCAACCTCCACGACCTCCCCGACAGCCCGTGCATCGGCGTGTGCTCGACCCTCTTCGACGACATCTGCAAAGGCTGCGGCCGCACCGCCGTGGAAGTCTCCAACTGGGTTTTCCTGAGCGACGAGGAGAAGCGCGCCGTGTGGGAGCGTATCGAGCGCGAAGGCACCGCCATGCGCTTCCAGAAGGACCGCGCCTGAAATAAAAAACGCCGGGCAAGCCGGCGTTCGGAAAGCAGTGGACAGGCGCTCAGAACTTCATGCCGACGCCAAGGCCCACCACGAGCGGATCGATATGCAGCGTACCGAGAGGCGTGCCACCCAGCGACGCATCAGTGTGCATCCAGATCTTCTTGATATCCGCGTTCACGAAGATGTTCTTCGTCACCTGGAAATCGATGCCGAACTGCAGCGCCGGCCCCCAGCTGTGGTTATCGATTGAAACCGACTGGCCGCCCGCGTGCAGGCCGTTGTTGTAGAAGAGCGTGTAGTTGATCCCCGCGCCCACGTATGGGCGAACCTTGCCTGCGTTGTTGAAGTGATACTGGAGCAGCAGCGTAGGCGGCAGCACGCCCACTCCGCCCAGCGCACCGATGTTCGACGTAACCTGGTGGCGCGACGTGGCGAGAATCAGCTCGACGCCGATGTTGTTGGTCGCCATGTAGGTGAAGTCGACCTCGGGCACGATGGCGTTGTTCACGCCCGCGCCGAGCGTGCCGAGCGTGCCGCTGCCTCGCGCGTCCGGCGCGATTTCGATCGCGCGCAGGCGCACCAGCCAGTCTCCCGCGTAGATGCCCGAGTCGGGCGAGCCCGCTGCGCTGGCCGGCGCGGCGAAGAAAGCTGCGCCCATGGCGAGCGCAGAGGTTGCTGCAATCTTTCTAATTGCTTGTTGCATCGATATTTCCCCGTGTCTGTAGGTACAACCTCAAGTACAACCTCCTTGAGGCATACAAATTGTCAGAGACGGGGTTCGATGCAGTTTTGATACGTATCAAGCCAGAGCGAAGGCCGCCCGCTGTGCGACCGCAGGCCGCGCCACGCCTGTCAGCAGCAACTCGAGCAGGTCACGCACGCTGCGGATCGCATTGCCGAAGGGCAACGCCTCGCGGCCGCGGAAGAACAGGCCATTCGAGACGTCGCCGCGCAGCGCCGCGGCAAGGCGCGTGTCGATGCAGAAGTGCCCGAACTTCTCGATGCCATCGCGCAGCCCGCAGGCCGAAAGACATTCGAGCCCCGTCGGGCACGCGAGCTTGAGCGAGCCGATCTTGGCGCGGATGCGCGATTCGTTGCGCAGGTAACGTTCGAGCCACGGCGTTTTCACGGCGCGCGCCGGCAGCCCCGTTACGCTCACGAACTCGACGATGTCTTCAGGCTTCGCGTCGGCGAGCACGCGCTTGAACTCCGGGTGCGCGTCGCCCTCCTCCGTCACGGCGAACGGCGTGCCCACCTGC